>CAIXNZ010000098.1 GCA_903920975.1 Candidatus Falkowiibacteriota bacterium
CTGTAAGACCTTATTTCCTACCCCACTGGGGACTGGAAAAAGGCAGGTTAGGAGGACTGAAATGAAAGGAAAAGAGTGGAAATGGCGGGACATTGTCAAGGTAGTTTTGCAAGCCATCGGGTACAGTATGCTTATCGGACTTGGAGTCGGCGTCCTGATAACCGTCGGTGCCTTAAGCGTGTATACAATTTTCAAGACAGGACAGCAGATTAATCCGACTCTGTTGCTTAAAACGCTCTTTTATCCAGTCTTTATCATCACGCCGACAATCTCGTTGATTTTACTTTACTTGCTTGGACTGCAATGGATGACTGAGCGGCTCAGGAAATCGATAAAATATACGAGTGTGAGAGCGTATATTATGATGTGCGGAGCCTTTTTACTGTTTTTTGTCTATCTCATTCCCTATTCATTGCTTTTTCCAGAGGAGATGCCTTACATGGTCGGAGCCAATATGGTATTTTACCTCTTTTTGTTTGCCTCGTGCATTTTATGGCTCATTTTCATGATCAAAACAGCAATAACTTGGCTCAAAGCAAACTTCATATATCTGAACGGCGGCAAAATGCCGAAAGTATACATCTGTGAAAACAATGGCGTCAAAGGAGTTGTGTTAAGGCGAGACCTTGACCTGCAAAGGAACAGGGCATGGAAGTCCCTCGAAAATCACGAAATAAGCACTGGAGGCAATATGTTGCTGGAGGTGCGTGATGTCATGACTTTCATAAAAGCTGAAAAATTCGACTCCAAAAAATACACGGGCACACTAGAGGATTATGAAGAGTTACTGCGTGGCACAATTTGTCTTCAAGAAAAATTCATAATCCCCTTTTCCAGTGAAGCGCGCAACTGGAGGGAATTCAGACATATCAATCTCCAACAGGCCTACATGAAAATTCATGAAAGTAAATGGAGAAACGTAGCAGTCCAGAATGCGACTGCCTAAATCCAACAACAAAGCCGAGACACTTGTCTCGGCTTTTTTTTATTTAAAAAATATTATTTTTTCTTTTCAGGCGGCGGTTGTATGGCAGCTTCAATTCTGTCTCTGGCTCCGAAAAATTCCATTTTCTCTAAAATATCTTTCATGCTATATCCATGATTTTGTAATATCTTAATTAAAATTTCAATTTTTTCTCTTGAGTCTTCTAAAATCCCTCGACAGGCCCAGCATTCTTGTCGCGAGTTCAGGCAAACAGCATTGCAGCCAGCAACAGCAATTGGTCCTAGACAAATTTTTCCTTCCTGCAAAAGGCAAGGGTTTTTATTGATCTGACATTCCCAGCAAACCGGGTTTTGAAATAAAGACCAGTGAGTTTTATTTAATAAGCTATAAACTAAATCAAAAAAGTTATGAGCATTAATAGGACAGCCTGGAATCACATAATCAACTTTAATCGCCTTGGGCACTTCAATAATTTTTTCATTTTCAATGGTCTTGTGTTCCTTATAAACATAAGCACCATATTTTTTATAATCATGATAATTTTTAATTTCCCAAACCCCGCCCAAATCAGCGCAATTACCCAAAACAACTACAATATCTGACATTTCCCGAATTTGCTTTAATAATTTTAAATTCTTTGATGTACAGGGATTTCCTTCAATAAAAGAAATATCATAATGTTTTTTTGGCTCCAGATCAGAAATCATGCGAAATTCATTGATATTAATGTAATTTGGCAATTCCAAAAATTTTTCACTCAAATCTAAAAGCGAAAATTGGCAACCCTCACAGGATGTTAAGCTAAAAATTGCGACATCTGGTTTTTCCCGCATCAAGCGGGTCCGCCTCTGGCGGAGAGTTTTTGTTTTTGGCATGGTTATATTAGAAAAATATTTTTTAATAAAGGGAGTTACGGTCCTCCCCTTTTAGTCCTCCCTAGAAAATTGCGAGTGTCTTTTTTGTGTACTTTTGCAAATTTTCAAGCTGAGCCTTATTCAAGATCTGACAAGCGAAGTTCCAGTGAAAAGAAATCCAATCGCCAACTTTTATCTCTGGCAATAAACTTTCATCCCAAGCGATTATTTTTTCCATAGGGTTTCCAATGGATAATCCCTTTCCGTGCGCAATTGACCAACCTTCCACAAGCAATTTCTTATCTACTTCTTTTACTTTTCCCCAGCCGACCAAACATAGGTCCAATGATTCATTGGTATTTCCTAGTTGAAAAATCACTTGAAAGCTATGATGTGGCAAAGCGCGGGAAGGTATTCCAGCCACCATATTTATAATGGCCTTATCAGTCAATTTCTCATTAAGTGTGTGCATTTGGTTTATCAGCATGTTTCTTAAATCAGCAATTTTTACTTTGTTCAGCAAAGAATTGCCCAGCCAATAAGCCTCAACGACCTTGTCGTTAAACGGATCAGCAATGGCGTTGCTTTTGGCAATTAACTGATAATAAGCATAAGCGCGTACAAATTGAGATAAAATTTCCCTGATTTCTTTTTCATCAGCAACTATTTCTCGCAAATAATTTAAAAGAACGATTGTCTTTTTTTCCTTTGGACCACAAGCACCTGCATCATGCGGTTTTAAACCGTATATCGCAGCCATTTTAAGACCATTCATATCATACCTCCTTTTTATTTAAAAACTCTTGCAATTGTTTGGCATAAGTGACTGAAATTTTCTGAACCGCGAAATTATTTAAGACCAAAACCCAATCACCTTTTTTGAGTTTCGGCAGTATACCCAAATTTATCACTCTATCCTTTTTTTGGCAAGAGTCAACCATGGCTTTTTTGCCTGAAATTTTTTTTATTTGATATGGAATAGACAAACACATATTTAAATCGGGCTTAACCAAGTTTTAAAATCTTTTAGCTCGGCGTAGGAAAAAACCGGACCATCTTTACAAACATATTTTGTGCCAATGGCACAATGCTGGCAAACGCCTTGCGCGCAATCCATGTGACGTTCTAATGATATAAAAATATTTTCCGGTCTAAAACCCTTTTCCAGCATCTTGGCCAACACAAATTTATACATGATTGGCGGGCCGCAAACATAGGCGATAGAGTCAGTTGGTATATTTACTACATCAAATAAAATTGTTACCGGACCTTTAATATATTTTTTGCTTTTCGGATTATCTAATGCCACATTTAAATCGCATGCCTTTTTCCACGATGGATATTCCTTAACATAAAGCATAGCTGATTCATCCCTGCAGCCATAAAATATAAACACTTTTTTATATTTTTGTGGATTATTTACTGCATCTAAAATTATTGGCCGCACCGGCTCAATAGCAATGCCACCAGCAACAATTAAAACATTTTTGCCCTTAGCGATCCCGATAGGAAAAGAATTCCCATAAGGCCCCCTGATTCCAATAATATCCCCTTTTTTCTTTTTATTTATCTCGCTGGTTAAAACTCCGACTTTTCTTATGGTCAATTGAATAAATTTCTTTTCATTAAAATACGAATTAATAGAAAACGGCGCTTCGCCAAAACCTGGCAAAGAAGCCATGACATATTGGCCTGCTTCAAAACTAAAATCTTTATAGGGTAAGGATAAAGTAAAAATTTTTGAATCAGAACTCTCTGACTCAACTTTTAAAATTTTACAATTGTGAGTTTGATAATCATTGATCATACTATTTCTCTTTCTTTTTATTTCTGGCTGCTAAAATATCCCTTTGCGTTTGAAAAATATCAATATCAGCCGGACAAGCTCTAGTGCAACGACCACATTCCACGCAACCGGGCAATGAATAAGTTCCGGGCGTTCTGACAAAATGGTGTTCATACCAAAAATATATTTTTTGGGCAGTTGTGGCCATTAGTCTATGTTTTGGCGCGCTTGGCGCCACACCGGCGACTTGAGTAAATTCATTATAAAAACAAGAATCCCAGCAACGATTTCTTTCCCCACTTCCCTGCTCCAAATGAGATTTGTCGAACATACGAAAACAAAAACAAGTTGGACAGGCAATTGTGCATTTGCCACAAGAAATACAGCGCTTACCTAAATCATCCCAGATTTTTTGATCATGAAAATTTTGCATGCCATCCATAACCGAAACCATTTGCAGATCTAGTCCTTCTTCACGAATCGGTCCGGCATATTCAACATGTTTATAATCCTTGTATTTAAAATTATCTAAAAATCTTTGGCCATCCTCTGAACCTGTATAAATTTTATAACCGCCATTTTGTACTGCCAAAAAAATATC
This sequence comes from Candidatus Falkowiibacteriota bacterium, assembly GCA_903920975.1. Taxonomy (GTDB): domain Bacteria; phylum Patescibacteriota; class Patescibacteriia; order CAIXNZ01; family CAIXNZ01; genus CAIXNZ01. Next base: position 4,188 of record CAIXNZ010000098.1, read on the forward strand.
AAATTGCAAATGTTCTAATTTATTCTCTTCAAATTTGGCAAAATACTCTGAGAAATTGTCCTTTGGCATGTGGCTGGTGCCAATGATTATTGTATTCTTTTTTATTTCCTGATAATAAGGGTCTTGCTCAAATATTTGGTTAAGTAAAGTTAAAGCTTGCATATCAAGGATGGAAACGCCCAAAAAAATCTGTTTTTTTACACTTGGCAATGCCTCAGTCATTTTTTCTCCCTTATAATCGAACATTTTTTGCTTTGGCGGTAATAAAAACCATTTCCATGAATCAAGCGGCAATTCTGTGCCCATATAAAAATCACTAGTCTTCTTTAGCTCTGCAATAATAAGCTTAGCCTCAACATTATATTGCGGGGCAATAACATTATTATTTTTCAGCAAATATTCAACAAATTTACTAAACTGGGTTTTATTCATAGATATCTGAAACACGAAAATATATTCACGAAAATCACGAAATTTCGTGTCGTTTCGTGTTGTTTTGTGTTTCAGCTATATTATAACAAAAAACCCCAAGCATTTAAATATGCTCGGGGTTAATTTGATGTAGTTTCTGGGTTGGTTCCGGATGAATCCGGTACTTTGGGCACTAAGACAAAGGGCTCATCATATAAGCACTGAATGCAGCACAAAACATTTGCAAATTGTTCGCTCACATTCAATTTATCAATTATGCCCTTGCTCATAGTACCAAAAACCAATCTTCCTCCGCAATGCGGACACTTTTTTCTGGCATCTTCACCCACTTTTCCTCCTTTATTATTTTATATTTTAATCAACGAGACCATTTCAACTAAACGCACTGAGTACCCATATTCATTATCATACCAAGCCATTACCTTTACTAAATCGCCGTCAACAACCTTGGTTGATTCTAAATCAATTATCGCAGAATATGTGGTACCGATTATGTCAGTAGAAACAAGTGGCTCTTCAGAAGCAAAAATAATACCTTTGTATAATGGATTTTTCGCCGCATCCTTAAAGGCCTGATTAACTTCTTCAACTGTAACTTTCTTGTTTAACAATGCCGTAACATCAATTAATGATCCGGAAATAACAGGCACTCTGATTGAAAGACCGTCAAACTTCCCAGCTAATTCAGGAATTGTCTGAATAACAGCATTGGCTGCGCCAGTTGTGGAAGGCACAATATTGGCAGTCGCAGCTCTTCCTCTTCTTAAATCCTTGGCATCTGGGCCATCAACTAATTTCTGAGTTGCGGTATAGGCGTGAACTGTAGTTAACATGGCTTTTTTAATGCCAAATTTATTTTGCAATACGCTCATAACTGGCGAGGTGCAATTTGTAGTACAAGAAGCATTAGAAACTATATTCTCGCCTTTTTTTAAATTCTTTTCATTTGCCCCGATTACATAAGTGCCTAAATCAGCTGACTTAGTTGGAGCAGAAATTACCACTGCTTTTGCGCCAGCAGTAATATGTTTTTGGGCGCCTTCTTTATCAGTAAAAAAGCCGGTTGATTCAATCACTACATCAATACCCATTTTGCCCCAGGGCAATTTGGTCGGATCTTTTTCAGCATAAACTGGAATTTTTTCACCATCAACTACTAATGAATCTTTTGTCGAAGTTACTTCATGATCTTTCCAATTACCATAAACGCTATCGTGTCGAAGTAGATATGCTAAAGTTGCCGGGTCAGTTAAATCATTAATAGCAACGATCTTTATCTTGGCTTTTTGGTCATAAGCGGCCCGAAAAGAACATCGGCCGATTCTGCCAAAACCATTAATGGCCACTTTCTTCAAATTATTCGGCATAAAATTTATTTATTTAAATTTTAAATTATTAAATAAAGAATCAATTTTTTCCCGAGGTACTTGAGAAATATCCCCTGATACAGGCGCCTGGGTTTCAAAATTAAATTCGTTATTCCCATTCACATTTTCAACCTTATTTTGTTTGACTACCCCTCGAAAAGTAAAATTTCTTGAAATATCCAGCATCATTAAACCAACTGGAATAAAGGCAATAATAAAAATGATTAAAAGTTTCATAATGACTACCTCTATTGGATTTTGTTTACCTAATACTTGTTTAGAAGAATTTATAATCATACAAATACATTAAAAAATTAACTCTGTCTATATTTTAATACATTTCTGGAAAAACTAAAAGCCCCCTAATCTTTTATGGGAGCTTCTAGTTTTTTTTATCTAATCTTAGCTTAAATTTTGCAGAGGAATTTCAACTATAGAATCACCCTCTTCATCTAATTTTACATTAACTGTTTGCTTTAGAATATGCCACTCAATAATTTCGCCCTTGCCCCGAGGCGTTTTTACTTTAGTGCCAAGGGGTGGAAATTTTGCGCTTAGCTCAACATATAAATCATTTTCGTAGCGTAAACAGCATTTTAATCTATTGCAAATACCAGATAAACGTTCAGCGCCGCGGTGCGAAATTTGTTGCGCCTCGGCTTGTTCGGCACTAACATTGCCTAAAATTTTTAAATGAGTTTTGCAGCATTGGGTTATACCGCAGGCGCCAAGATCGCCGTCAATTTTAGCTTCATCGCGGACGCCAAGCTGCTGCAGACGTACATTTTTTTGAAATTGTCTTATTGAATCTTTGACTAGTTGACGAAAATCAATGCGGCCATCAGCAATAAAAGCAAAAGTTACTTTCTTATCATCCAGGGAAAAATGAACATCTATTAATTTCATGATCAGCTGATTTTTTTCAATTAATTTTTTGCAAATTAAAAGGGCTTCGTCTTTTCTTTTTTCCAATTCATCTCTTTTTTCTAAATCGGTAAGAGTAGCCTTTCTGATAATTGCCGGCAATTCATTCGTTTGTTTCAACTGTTCTGCTGTTTTTTCATTAATATCTTTAAGGCCAATAATTTTTCCGATTTCCAAATTCGTATCAACGTTGATAATAACCTGATCATTAATTTTGAGGTCAAGCTCAGAAGCTGGACAAAGTACTATTTTGTCCCAAAGATTATATTGTACCTCAAATATTTTCATAAATTAAATTTGTTTGCGGCAAAAACCGCCCACTTTTACTTTTTCGCCTAAACTGGCAATCTTTCCATTTATTAATTCTTCAATCGTAATATCTTCATCTTTGATAAATGGCTGTTTCAACAGGCACACTTCCTCATACCATTTGTTAAGTTTACCTTCAATTATTTTGTCCAGCATTTTTACATTCTTGCCTTCAGCTAAAAGTTGCTCCTTAACGATCTCCTTTTCCTTATTTGACACTTCCTCGGGTATATCATCAATATTTACATACAAGGGAGATTGGGCTGCAACCTGCATGGCCAAATCATAAGCTAATTTTTTGAAATCCTCATTTTTGGCCACAAAATCAGTTTCGCAATTCAATTCAAGTAAAACGCCGACTTTGTTATTGGAGTGGATGTAACTGCAAATAATTCCCTCTTGCGCTTCCTTGCCGGCTCTTTTATCAGCGATTTTGGAACCTTTTTTCCTTAAAACCTCAACAGCTTTGGCCATATCGCCATCAGCTTCTGTTAGCGCTTCTTTGCATATTTCCATGCCAGCACCGGTTTGCTTTCTTAATTTTGTAATAAGTTTAATATCAATTTTCATATTTTTATTATGAGTTAATTTATTTTTATTTTTTTTCGGTCTGGTTTTTGGCAATTTCAGCCTTGGCATCAATAATACAATCGGCAATATATTTCATGACCAAATCTATGGTTTTGGTCGCATCATCATTGACCGGAATCACATATTCAATTTCCTCAGGATTAACATTGGTATCGCATATGCCGATTATAGGAACTTTTCTATTATGGGCTTCGGCTAAGGCTGTTCTTTCTTTTCTGACATCCCAAACAAAAATTGCCTCAGGGATTCTTTCTACATCTTTCACGCCGAAAATTTCTGATTCCAATTTAGCGATTTCTTTTTCAAAATTTACTCTTTCTTTTTTGGTGTATTTGTCTAATTGCCCACTATCTCTTTTTTGCACCAAATCTTTAATTTCTCGAGGAATTTCTTCCTTTTCAAATTCAAAAATATCTAAAAATTGATTCAATTCTCCAAAATAGTCATAAACATATTTTCCCGATATTCCTTTCGAA
>CAIXNZ010000099.1 GCA_903920975.1 Candidatus Falkowiibacteriota bacterium
CAACTTTAGTGGTTAATAAATTAAGAGGCGCATTTATAATTATTTTATAACTTCTTCTTCACCACCTCTTCTTGGTACACATTCATTATATCATTTACTTTAATGACTGGTTTGCCGATAAAATTTAAGCCGCATTCCTGAGTGGGCACTGCATCTGTCACAACTTCTTTGCCAATTTTTAGTTCAGAAATTTCTCCCTTAGCAATAATTTCTCCCTTTCTAACTACTTCTGCTTTTATGCCTTTAATAATTCTGCCTTCCAAAACTCTGGCACCGATTATCATACTTTTATTCTCGGTTCTAAAAATAGCCAGTACTTGAAGTTTACCCAATTCTTTTCGCAAAACTTCTGGAGTAAGTAATTCAGTTAGTTGTGATTTTACATCATCAAGTAATTTATATATAACATCATAAAAGTTAATCTTTACATTTTTTTCTCTGGCCAGATCTAAGGCCGCTGGCGTTGCCTTAACATGAAAACCTAAAATCAAAGCGCCGGTATTAGCCGCTAAATCAATGTCAGCTTCATTGACATTGCCTAGGCCCTTGGAAATTATTGTAGCTTTTACTTCTTGCGATTCAATTTTTTCTATGGATTCAGAAATTACTTCTAGAGATCCGAGCACGTCAGCTCGTAATATGATATTTAATTTTTTGATTCCCTCTTTATCTTCCTCTTCTGGCGTTTTATGGACTTGGCGAACAATTGATTTTTCCTTATTTAAATCATGAGCGCTGACTTTTCTTTGCCTTCTTTCAACTTTATCGATCACTTCGGCGATGTCACCGACTTTGGGTAAAAATTTCAACCCCACGATCTTAACTGGCATTGAAGGTAACGCTTCACTCATATCTTTGTTAAGATAATCTTTTAAGGCTCTGGCCTTGCCATAGAAAACATCATTAATGCCGATATTATCGCCAACTTTTAAAGTTCCGTTATGTATTAGAAATGTGGCTACCGGGCCCTCCCCCTTGTCTATATGCGATTCAATAATCGTACCCAGCGTCTGCCCGATCGGATTAGCAATTAATTTATCTTTTTGCATTTCAGCCACCAATATAATGGTGGTTAATAAATCGTCAATGCCCATATTTTGCTTGGCTGATATTGGCACGCAAATAGTTTTACCTCCCCAATCTTCGGGCAGTAAATTCATTGATGATAAATCTTTTTTTACCTTTTCAATATTAGCGTCAGGCAAATCAATTTTATTTATAGCCACGATCATGGGCAATTTGGCCTGCTGAATTATTTTTATAGCTTCAATCGTCTGGGGCTTAACGCTATCATTGGCCGCTACGACTAAAATGGCAATATCAGCGACACGCGCACCTCTTGATCTCATGGCCGTAAAAGCTTCGTGACCAGGCGTATCAATAAAAGTTATGAGCTTGTCCTGTTTTTTCACCTGATAAGCGCCAATATGCTGGGTTATGCCGCCTGCTTCAGTGTCAATAACATTGGTTTTCCTGATAGCGTCCAACAATTTGGTTTTACCATGATCTACATGGCCCATAACCACGACAACCGGTGGCCTCTCTGTAAAATTCTTCTTATCTTCGGTTTCTAATATTCTTTTGATGCGTTCATCTAAATTTTCTGCTTCTTTGGCTTCTTCCTCTTCAGATAAAAGAACTTTTACGCCTAATTCATCGGCCACAATCGAGGCGGTGTCAAAATCAATTCTTTCATTTAATGAAGCCATGACGCCATTTTTCATTAATTGCTTAATAACTTCATTAATTGGCTTATTCATTAATTGAGACAGATCCCTGACCGTAATAACGGCCGGAATTTTAATTTCTTTCGGCTCTATAACTTCAGCAATCTCGGCCACCTTTGCAAATTCACTTGTTTTAGCCGCTTTTTTAGCTTCTATCTTATCTTTAATCTTATCTCCTAAATCCAATATTTTCCGAGCCAGCCGTTCATCAACCTTAATTGCTCTTTTGCCAATATCAAAACCAAACTCTGGCAATATTTCCAAAAGTTCTGCTGAATTTAGCTTTAATTTTCTGGCTAATTCCGAGACATTCATGTCTTTATTTGGCCAAATTATGATAAAAAATAAGGATTTTTCATCCTTTGCTCTAATAATACTCGCAAAAAGAACAGAAGTCAATCGCAAATGAGAACGAATTCGATA
>CAIXNZ010000100.1 GCA_903920975.1 Candidatus Falkowiibacteriota bacterium
TAATATTAATCCGCGCTTAGCCGCAGAAAATTTAATATTAAATTTTTAATTTATGCTTAATTTAAAATTATTTAGGAATCCAAAAATTGCCGTAGTTATGCTCGTTTTAGCTTTTTGTTTAATTTTATCTGGCTGTACTTTAGTAACAGCGCCGCAAAAATCAACTGCCGGTCCTTTGGGCGTTTATAGATCAGAAGACAGCGGTTTGGGCTGGGCAGTTAAATCATCTGTTTTAAACGCTGAAGGAAAATCCTTGACCATCGGTGATGTCAGCGTGACAAAGATTTTGCTGGACCCAAATGACAATAGTGTTTTGTATCTGGCCACAAATTCAGGGCTTTGGTATTCTCTGGATTCTGGCGATGGCTGGCAGCAAGCCGTTCTTTTTGGCAACAATCCGATTAATGATGTGGCCGTGGATTATTTTAATAAATGCAATGTTTTTGTAGTGGCTGGCCAATCAATTTATCGTTCAGCTGATTGTTTGCGCACTTGGAATGAGATGTATATTGATAAATCTCGCGAAGATTTACAAGTTACTCAGATTGCCACTGATCATTATAATAAAACCTATGTTTACGCTGCCAATAATAAAGGCGAGGTCTTAAAGAGCGTGGATGCTGGCAAAACTTGGCAAACCATAAAAAGAACTAATAACGTTGTGACGCAATTATTAATTGACGCTGATGATTCGCGCCTTGTTTATGTGGTCACGCAAAATGCAGGTATTTACAAAACCACTGATGGCGGTAAAACCTGGAGTGATGAGAAATCAGAAACAAATATTAATCAGTCCCTGGATCAGTTTGGCGAATCAAAAAATATGCCATTTCTAGTGCAGGATAAAACCAAGAGAAATAGTTATCTTTTGGCTTCCAGATATGGTTTATTGCGCACAGCCAATGCCGGAATGAAATGGGAGGCTATTCCTTTAATTACTCCAGAGCGCAGCACTAATATTTATGCCTTGGCTTCTGATCCAACTAATGCCAAGATAATTTATTATTCTACTGATAATACAGTTTATAAATCAGTTGATGGCGGTAAAAATTGGGCAACCTATAAATCACCTTCGGTCGGCATTCCTAACTATTTTCTGCTTGACCCTAAAAATACCAAGGTTATTTACATGGGCGCTAAGGCAATGCCAAAATAACAATTTACAATTAGCAATTAACAATTTACAATTATGGCAAAATCAAACAGTTTTATTGATAAAAAGAAAGTTGAATTTGATAAAGCAATCGAACATTTTAAAGCAGAGCTTGGCAGTTTAAGAACTGGCCGGGCACAGGCAGCTGTGGTGGAAAATATTATTGTTGAAGCTTATGGCGCCCAAACGCCATTAAAGCAATTGGCGGCTATAAGTATTCCCGAACCCAAAACCATTTCTATCCAACCCTGGGACAAAAGCCTTGTCAAAGATATTGAGAAAGCTTTTTCTTACAGCAATCTGGGGCTTTCTATTGTTAATGCCGGTGATAAGCTGGTGGCTAAATTGCCAGCCATGACCGAAGAAAATAGGAAAGAATTGGTTAAAATAATCGGCCAAAAATTAGAAGCCGCTAAAATCAGCTTACGACGATTACGCGATGAAATTCGGGAGCAGATTCTGGCAGCTGAAAAAGACAAGACAATTACCCAGGACGATAAATTCACCTATTTGGCAGATTTGGATAATTATATCACTGATTTTAATAGCAAAATGGCAGATATGTCCAAGGAAAAAGAAGAAGAAGTGATGACTATTTAGCTCTTGACGGCAACAGAAAAAAGACTATAATTTGAATTAGCTAAGCAGCGTTGACAAGGGGATTGGCTCCCTTTGAGCTGTAAATAAAAGAGTCTTATGGTCCGCCTTCGCTCTGGCTTCGGCTCGCATAGTGCGAAGCCTTGCCAAGACGAGTAAAGCTTCGGCGGACATAGGGAACTTGGGTGGAACCGCGGGAGAAACCTCTCGTCCCAAATAATTCAAGCTTTGATTTATTTGAGATGGGAGGTTTTTTATATAAATTAATAAATATTAATATTTTATGAAAAAACAAGATGAAAATTTAATGGACAAAATCGTCTCCTTTTGCAAAAGGCGCGGTTTTGTTTTTCAATCCTCAGAAATCTATGGAGGCTTTGCTTCCTGCTATGATTACGGACCGCTAGGCGTGGAATTAAAAAATAATATTAAAAGAGAGTGGTGGAAGGCTATGGTGGCGCAAAGAAATGATGTGGTGGGTTTGGACGCTGCAATTTTAATGCAACCTAAGGTTTGGGAGGCCTCAGGCCACATTGAATCATTCACTGATCCCTTGGTTGATTGCAAGGACTGCAAAAAAAGATTCAGGGCTGACCATCTTTTGGAAGCCAAGGGTTTAGAGCCAGGATATTTGAAAGAAAAACCCGAAGCTTTTTCTGAAATAAAATGTCCGGAATGCGGGGGCGAATTGACCAAGCCGCGCACCTTTAATCTATTAATGAAAACCTATGTCGGACCGGTTGAAGATTCTGCCTCGGTCAGTTATTTGAGAGGGGAAACCTGTCAGGGCATTTATGTTAATTTTGAAAATGTTAAAGAATCAATGCGTTTAAAAATTCCTTTTGGCATTGCCCAGATCGGCAAGGCTTTTAGAAATGAGATTACACCAGGCAATTTCATTTTCCGTATGCGAGAATTTGAACAAATGGAAATGCAATATTTTGTAAATCCCAAAGACGCAAAAAAATGGTTTGAATATTGGAAGCCGGTGCGTATGAAATGGTATCAAGACCTGGGCATTAAAAAAGAGAACCTGCGCTTTAGGGAACACGGTAAAGATGAATTAGCACATTATGCCAAAGAAGCCTGGGATATTGAATATAATTATCCCTTTAGCGGATTTAATGAGCTTTCCGGCATTCACAATCGCGGTGATTGGGATTTGTCCAGACATTCCAAATTTTCCGGCAAAGATTTGTCGTATTTTGATGCGGAAACCAAAGAAAAATACATGCCTTATATTATTGAAACATCTGACGGAGCAGACCGAGCCACTTTAGCTTTTTTACTCGACGCTTATGAAGAAGTTAAGGGCGGCAGGTCCACTACTACTGAAAGCATTAAAGAAGTCGAAGTTGTTTTGCGTTTGGATAAGCGCCTGGCTCCGATCAAGATTGCTCTTTTGCCTTTGTCTAAAAAATCAGAATTGGAAAAAGTCGCTAAAGAAATTCAGGAAAATTTATGGGGCACTTATATGACCATGTATGACGTGACTGGTTCCATTGGCAAGCGTTATCGCCGTCAGGATGAAATTGGCACGCCTTTTTGCCTGACCATTGATTTTGATTCTTTGGAAGATAAAAAGGTTACTGTCAGAGACCGTGACACCATGAAACAAGATCGTGTAGCCATAAAAGAGTTAACAGATTATTTTGCAGAGAAA
>CAIXNZ010000101.1 GCA_903920975.1 Candidatus Falkowiibacteriota bacterium
AAACTGAAAGCAGCAATTCCTCCTTATTTTTAATAAAATTAATCAATTCTGAAGGTTCAGTAGCAACATAAAGCACTTTTTTCTTTTGACTAGTTAGAGAAATTAATTGCTTTTGTTTGAGCCCTTCAATTATATAGTAGATGCTGGCTCTCTTTACCCCGGATTTTTTGGCTATCTCTAAAATAGAGGAGGGGCCCAGCTCCAGACAAGCCAAATAAACTCTGGATTCCTTATCGTTAAGGCCTAAATTGGTTAAAACTTGAGGTAAAAGCATATTAAATGTGTGATAAATAATAAAATGTTGTAAAAATTGACAACATTGCTTATATAAATAGTATAGCAAATACAAGATTTTTTGTCAATACTATAATATCGTGTTGAATTACTTGACAGAATTATAAAAATATGCTATACTACAATATCAGGATGAGAAAGGGTAAATCTTAGCTCATACCTGTCTAGGATAAAGTAAGTTCTTTAAATAAAAACGTTCTAACTTAAAAAGGAGAGAAAGATGAAAAAATTTGTTGTTAAGGACATTCTTCAAGTATTGGTAGAAGAGTTTCCAGAAGTAGTTGAAAGTGTTAAGCCATATTTTGACAGTAAGTATCATTTTACTAGTTATCATGTTAAGGAATCAATAGAAAAGTTTGATTTTGACCGAGATAATAAGGTTTTTGCCATGATAGTGGCACGCGATGTAGATAAAAACGAAAAATTTTATGGATATGATGTGCTTCGTGTGTATTGGCTAGAGGACGGACAATTAAAATGCCGTTATCCTGTTAAAGAGAATTGTTCTTTTGACGGCTTTAACCGCACTTGCTCTTGCTATTATGATATTGAGATCATCAGTGTCAACAATAAACAAATCATCGTCGATTTATTCGTAAAGGATCCGAAGCACAAACTGGAGAAATATATTAAAAGAATCACAATTACCAGGGATAAATTCGGATTTGACGAAACAGAAGAAAGAAAAATCAGTGATTAGTTCTCTATAAGGGAGGCGAGACAGAAAACAACACTGCTTCGCTCTAAAAAAGATTTACTAAGCCCCTGGCAAAATATTGCCAGGGGCTTTTTCTTTTGCTATATTGTATAATTATCCTATGAAATCTAAGATCAAAAAATTATCTTTTCCCCACAAACCCGGCTGTTATCTTTATAAAGATAGACGCGGCCAGGTGATTTATGTTGGCAAAGCCAAGGATTTGGCCAAAAGAATCGCCCAGTATTTTCAGAAAAAAGATTTGGACCCCAAAACCAAGTTGCTTGTCTCCAAAATCGCTGATGTGGAATTTATTACCACTGATAATGAAGTGGAGGCCTTGATATTGGAACAAAGCTTGATTCATCAATATCAGCCCAAATATAATATTGATCTGCGCGGTGATGTGCGCTACGCCTATATTAAAGTAACTGATGAACAATTCCCGCGTTTAATAACAGCGAGAAAAATAACCAAGGGTGGACGATATTATGGACCCTATACCGAAGGTATGTCGCGTAAATTAATTTTAAAAACATTAGGCGAGATATTTAAAATCAGAACCTGCAATCAAATGCCGAAAAAAGTTTGTTTGCAATATCACATTGGCCGTTGTACTGGCCCTTGTCAGGGTTATATAACCGAGGCTGATTATTTAGCAAATATAAAAAATGCAGAGCGACTTTTAAAAGGCGAGACAAAAGTAATTATTAAAGATTTATTTGTTCGCATGAACGAGGCATCGGCCAAGCAGCAATATGAATTGGCCAAAAATTATCGTGACCAAATTGCGGCCGTGAAATTTGTTGAAGAAAGACAAAAAATTGATGTGCCGAAAAATTTTGACCAGGACATTATTAATTGGATTACTGTGGGCCAGAAAATTTATGTGCAACTTTTCAATGTTAACAAGGGCGTGATTACCAGTCGGCACAAATTTGGTTTTGATTATTTTGTTGGCGTGATTGAGGATTTTATTAAGCAATATTATTCAATTAATTTTATCCCGAGGGAAATAATTATTCCACAAAAATTGGAGGAGCAAGGCGTTATTGCCAAATATTTGCAGGAAACCAAAGCCAAAAAATTTACCATCTCATATTTACCCAAAGTTGATTTGACTGTGCCGCAAAAAGGCGAGAAGCAAAAACTTTTAGAGCTGGTAAAAAATAATTTGGAAGTAAATTTGGGTCTGGAACCTGGCGTAGTAGAACTTCAGCATATTTTGGAATTAGATAAATTGCCAAAAGTCATTGAATTTTTTGACGTCTCTACTCTGCAAGGAAAATTTAATGCCGGCTCCATGATTCAAACGGTCAATGGTCGCTTTAATAAAAATGAATACCGTAAATTTAAAATAAAATGGTCGCAAGCCCAGGACGATTTTGCCATGATTTTTGAAATTGTTTTTAGAAGATATTTTAGACTGGTTAAAGAAAAATCTCCCCTACCTGATTTGATTGTGATTGACGGCGGCCGCGGACAACTAAATTCTGGCCGCAAAGCACTTGGCCAGCTTAAATTGGACATTCCGATCTGTTCTCTGGCAAAAAGGGAAGAAGAAATTTATTTAGCTCATAAAGTTTCACCACTCAAGCTTGATAAAAAGCTGGCCGGCTTAAAACTTTTAATCCGCGGCCGAGACGAGGTCCATAGATTTGTTATCAAGTATCACAGGCAACTTAGAAAAATAAAATAATTAATTTTATTCCCGACTTTAGTCGGCCTATTGTAGTTTTTGGCCCGCTAAAGCGGGGAATAATTTTTATTATAAAAAAATAACCCCGCCGATTGCTCGACGGGGTTTTTGATTTAGGCTGCTTTTTGGCGCAGGGTAAGGAGTAAATCCTGGCCCCTTTTTTTGCTTTTCAAGATGTAAAATGTGATCTGGTCAGGTGCTTCAGACCTGGGAACAAGATAGTGATGCTTCTTCATCAGGGATATATCTCTTTCAGGTTTATATCCCAGCGCATCGATGGTTGAATAAATGCATTCTTGTGTCAGAAAGGGCACTGGCTCTCCGTCAAAATAATCATTCTCAGGCACAGTTGCGGCTAGAATTTTGATGGCTAAGCCGCGTAAGACCTGAATGTGTTTGGCTTCGGGCATTTTCACGGCCGGGCCATTTGGTCCTTTGGTCAAAAGCGGTTTCTTCTTCATTTTTCCCTCCTCTTTGGTTTTGAAGAACACTTTGATTTTTTAGATTATCACAAATTTTTATATTGGTCAAGAGGTCTAGTTAAACCTTTTTAGCCACTCAATTATTTTATCAGTCAGTTCTTTATTGGCAGAAAGTATATCAGTGCCATGGGCATTGCCATCGTAAATCACCATTTCTTTTTTATCACTAGGCAGGGGTGAATCGTTGAAAAGTTGGGCGATTGAATCACGGGAATAGGTATCTTTGTCAGTCGCAATTAATAAAATTGTGACAGAGGAATTATTTTTTACTGCAGATTCTGGCATGACTTCATGAAAATTTATGCCTGGTGAAAGTGCGATGATGCTGGTCACTTTTTCAATGTCTGGATATTGCAAAACAATATTTGCGCCTATGGAAGCACCGATTAAATTTATTTTCATGCTGGGATTTTTGCTTTTTAAAAATTGCACGGCGGCTTTGACATCCAAAATCATATTATTAAAATCGTCATCAGTAAATTTGCTTTTATCGCCCCAGCTTTCGCCATGACCACGCAAATCAATAGTTACGGCATTAAAACCCGCCGTAACTAATTTGGGCGCCAGATCATTATATGATTCTTTTGATTTGGCCATCTGGTGAATTAAAACTACGCCAGAATCATTTGTAGTTGCTGGATAAAAAATTCCTGCAATATTTTTTTGGTCTTCGGTTGTTAAAGATATTTTTTGCATATTAATATCGGTTATATTTTGTTTTTGTTGCAAACAAGCTGGCAATAAAATAAAAATTAATAAAAATATGATAATATTTATTTTCCATTTCATATAGAAATTTTATATTGAAGAAATTATTATTCCTCGTCTTGCCCTTCATCCACTTCTTTGGTATTTTCCAATTCCGCTTCTTCTTCGGCTTTTTTCTTGGCCTGTTGCGCAATTTCTGAAAGATTTTCAGCACCAAGCTCAGCTTCCATTAATTTTTCTTTTTTCTCTTCATCCACTTCTTCCACTTCTTCTTCGCAGCACTTGCCAGAAAATTCTCCGGTTTTGCACAGACATTGTTTTTCTAAAATTTGGTCGCAAGTTGGGCAAACTCCGGCGCCATTTGATTCAAAGCCGCAAAAAGGACAGACAAATTTGTTATCACTCATTTTACTTAATTTAAGATTTAAGAAAACTCTTTAATATCATTATAATATAATAAACGAAATTTTTATATATTAGCGTTGACTTTAGTGCTAATTTCTGATAAAATAATTATAAATTAGCTTAAATGTAATGACATCTAGGCCGGCCCCGTTAGAAGTTAATGGATATTTATGTTCTGCTGGTAAGATGCGCATAAGTGAAAAAATACGCATAAGACGCATTGCCTCATAAACTTCTAACGGGGCCGAGGTGGCGAAATCTAATTTGGTTGTTTCGGATAAATCCGAGGAACGCATCCCGTACCATATAAATTTGGGGATGTGGTGAAACTGGTAGACACGCAGGCTTCAGGAGCCTGTGATAGCAATATCATGAGAGTTCAAATCTCTCCATCCCCACCAGTTTTTTGAGGTGCGGGACGCCGCAAGGCATAGGAGTTCAAATCTCCCCCTCGGCATTAAGAGTTTCCGCCAGAGGCACGCCTCGCGATGCGGGCGGACCCGCCTTCGGCGGGCGAGTCTCTCTTTCCCCATTAATTGAATTCTTATGAAATATTTTAGCAAAAAAACAATCATATTCTTAATGCTTTGTTTGATATTAATTCCCGCCACCTGTCTTGCTTATAATCCAAATGCCATAAAAGACGGCATGGAGATTATTAAGGGCCCTTCTGGGTTGCATGATTTTAATTTAATTACATTTATTTCTAAACTTATTAATGTGGCGGCTGGCCTCATGGGCATAATAGTTGTGGTATTGATACTTATCATTGGTTTCAGATGTATGGCTTCTATGGGTAGCGAAGAGGCATCAGTAAATCTTAGAAAGTCATTTGTTGATTTAATTATCGGAATAATAATTATATTTTCGTCATATTCAATTGCGCATTTTATATTCAGTACTGTTTTAAGCGCATCTTAAAAATATTTTTTATAGTTGATTAAAATACTTGCCGCGGTGGCGAAATTGGTATACGCACTTGGCTTAGGACCAAGCGGGGTAACCCATTGAGAGTTCGAGTCTCTCCCGCGGCACCATAATATAATTCTTTTTTTTTAGATAAATGGATTTTGTATTTCCCATCTTGGCCGCAATTTTGCAAGCCGGGTCATTTACTCTGGACAAGGTGATTCTCTCCATTAAGAGAGTAAATTTTAAAACCTA
>CAIXNZ010000102.1 GCA_903920975.1 Candidatus Falkowiibacteriota bacterium
CTACAACCATATTTAGCCTTGATTGCCTTTTGAGACAGAGTCTTAAGATCATTAAATATATCTGGTTCCGCGGCAATCTGTTGAAATATTTTAGGTTGGCGAACGCGTTTATATTTCAATCGTGGAATGCCAAAGTAGTCTTTTAGTTTACGAATTGTGTCTGTACTACAACCATATTTGATTTCGACTTCCTTAGCAAGCAGTGTTTTAAGTTCGCTAAGGATATTTGGTTCTGTTACAATCTCTTGAAAATTTTTAAATTGGTGGTTCCATTTATATTTCCACAATGCAATACTAAAGTATCTCTTTAGCTTACGAACCATTTTTACGCTACAACCATATTTGTCCTCGATTTTCTTTTGAGGCAGTGTTTTAAGATCGCAATCTATGTTTGGCTCAGCGGCGATCTTATGGAATTTTTTTGATTTGCTAGCGGGAATAGCATCTCCAAAATGATTCTTTTCCCATTTCCACCGCGGAATTGATTGTGAAATCGTGTAAAGATAATCACCTATCCGCGACTTCTCACGTTTAAGAACTGCGGTCGGCTCTGCTTTCGATATTAACTCAAGACCCATTTGCCTTAAATCAGAATCAGTGAATAGATCAGTTGGTTTTTTCCAATAGATGGGTAAGCCGTTGAACTCTCCGATCACAACAATTTGTTCACATTGGTCAAGTCGATATAGCGGCACCTTTTGCTTTGGATGTTGGAAAAATGCTACGGGCTTGGCTTCGGGAAGTAACTTAAGATATTTGGCTTTAACTTCTCTTAGAGTTAATAATAAATAGGATTTAGCCTTATACACGGGCAGTCCATTTGCTTCCTTATTTTCGTTAGCCATTTTTACCTCCTAATTTAATTTCTTAATTTATCATAAATTTTTGAGTTTGTCAATACTAAACAAAGCCGTCCAATCTGGACGGTTTTTTTATTTTGGTGTAAAATGGTAAAATTATGATAACTAACGAAACTACAAAAATATATACAAAACTACAAAAGCTAGAAATTGTTTTTGTATAATTTGTAGAAAAATTCGTAATTTCGTAGGATTATGAAATTTAAATTAAAAACCAAATACCAAGCCTACGGGTGACCAGCCGAATAAGTATTGAGTAACGAGCAAGAGCAAGAGATTATAAAACTTTATGAAATTTAAGTTAAAAACAAAATATAAACCTACCGGCGATCAGCCCAAAGCCATCAAGGAACTTGAGGCCGGTTATAAAAAGTTTTCCCAGCAGACTCTTTTGGGAGTAACTGGTTCTGGTAAAACTTTTACCATGGCCAATTTAATCCAAAGCGTGCAAAAGCCCACGCTGGTTTTGGCGCACAATAAAACTTTGGCTGGCCAACTCTACGAAGAGTTTAAAGAATATTTTCCCGACAACCAGGTTTGTTATTTTATTTCATATTATGATTATTATCAGCCAGAAAGTTATGTGCCATCAACTGACACTTATATTGAAAAAGATATGAAAATAAATGAAAAAATCGAAGAATATCGTCTGGAGGCGGCAGCTTCTGTTGTTTCGCATAAAGATGTGATTGTAGTGGCCTCAGTTTCCTGCATCTATGGCTTGGGTGACCCCAAGGAATATAGCCGAGGTATTTTTACCATCAAGATCGGCCAGGAAATTGGCAGAGAAAATCTGATTAAGCAATTAGTACATATTCAATTTGAAAGAAATGATACTGATTTGCGCTCGGGCCGATTCAGAGTGCGCGGAAACACCTTGGATTTGGTTCAGGGTTATGGCCGCTATATTTACAGAATAAATTTTTCAGGCGATAAAATTGAGGGGATTAAAGTGATTGAGCCGGTAAATTTGAAAGTTTTGGAAGAAATAAAAAAGCTAGACATTTATCCTGCCTCGCCATTTATGACCACACCCGTGACAATTGAGCGCGCTTTGAAATCAATTGAAGCAGAATTAAAAGAAGTTTTGCCGACTTTGCCCATGTTAGAAGCGCATCGTTTGGAAAAAAGAACTCGTTATGATATGGAAATGATTCGCGAACTGGGCTATTGCAAGGGCATTGAAAATTATTCGCGCCATTTTGACGGCCGTGCGCCTGGTGAGCCGCCCAAAGCTTTGTTAGATTTTT
The DNA here is from genome assembly GCA_903920975.1 of Candidatus Falkowiibacteriota bacterium. Lineage (GTDB taxonomy): Bacteria > Patescibacteriota > Patescibacteriia > CAIXNZ01 > CAIXNZ01 > CAIXNZ01. The sequence goes on from CAIXNZ010000102.1 coordinate 2,111, forward strand.
TCCCAGAAGATTTTTTGCTCATTATTGATGAATCGCATCAGTCTTTGCCTCAAGTTCATGGCATGTATAAAGGCGATCAATCCAGAAAGAAAAATTTAATTGACAATGGTTTTCGCTTGCCTTCGGCTTATGATAATCGACCCTTGCGTTTTGATGAATTTGAAAAATACATGAAGCATGTAATTTATACCTCGGCCACACCAAGTGACTATGAGATTAAAAATTCTGGACAAGTGGTTGAACAGATTATCAGACCGACTGGCTTGATTGATCCTGAAATTTTTGTGAGAAAAAGCGAAAGTCAGCTTGATGATTTGGTAAATGAAATTATTAAAACCAAAGAAATGGGCAATCGAACCTTGGTCACAACTTTGACAAAGAAAATGGCCGAGGATTTGACCGAATATTTGTTAAAAAGAGATATTTTGGTGACTTATCTGCATTCTGAGGTTGATACCTTGGAGCGCACTGAAATAATTCATGATTTACGCCGTGGAAAATATGATGTCATAGTCGGCATTAATTTATTGCGCGAAGGCTTGGACATTCCTGAAGTGGGTTTGGTGGCAATTTTGGACGCTGACAAAGAAAGCTTTTTGCGCGATGCCAGAAGTTTGATCCAGACAATCGGTCGTGCTGCGCGCAATGTTGATTCCAAGGTTTTAATGTATGCTGATGTTATGACTGGCTCAATGAAAGAAGCCATTAGTGAAACCAATCGCCGTCGTCAGATTCAAATTGAATATAATACAAAACACAATATAACCCCGGCTTCTATTATTAAAGCTATTAAAGAAAAGCCAGCCACGATTCAAAAGGAAATTGAAAAATTTGATTTGAAGAAAGTCAGCTCATTTGAAGATTTAATTGTAGAATTAGAAACCCAGATGCAAATCGCGGCGGAAAACCTGGATTTTGAAAAGGCGATTGAAATTAGGGATGAAATAAGAAAATTAAAACGATAAAAAGACTGCTTGACAAATCTTTGCTTTTATTGTATAGTCATGAATCGGTCTTTTTAAAATTTAATATTAAAATAAGGAGGATAAACTATGCCATTTAAGGAAAAATTCAAATTCTTCTGGCGCTATGTCAAGCCGCATAAAAACATCTTTTTATTTTTTGGCTTTTTAGGCATTATTGTTGCTATTTTGGGCGCTCTCTCGCCGTATATTTTTGGCAAAATGATTGATATGGTTTTGCACAATAGCAGATTTTTGGGTATGAATTATTGGCAATTGGGCGTGCTCTGGCTTATTATCACTTTAATTTCACTTTTTCTTGATGTATATAATGATTCGCAAGTTTCGGTTGAAGAAAATAAAGTAGAGAAAAATTTCATAATTGATTTTTGTCAGCATATTCTAAAGTTGCCAGTTAGTTATCATTACAGCAAAAAACCGGGAGAACTGATTAAGGTAATAGATAGGACGCACGTTGCTATTAACAATATATTGGAAATGATTTTCTTAAGCTCTATGCCGCAATTTCTGACTATGCTTATTGCCTTCATTATTATGTTTATGGTTAATTGGATTTTATCCTTGATTATGCTCGTTAGTGTTATTCTCTTTTTACTGACCTCATATCTCTACCAAATGAAACATATTTTGGCAGGTCAAAGGGAGATCAACGAGCAATACAACGGCCTTTACGGCCATATTGGCGATATGATTTCCAACATATTTGCCGTAAAGACAAATACTGCAGAAAAAGCAGAAGAAAAATATAATCAGAAAAACTATAAAAATATTTTTACCTTAGTTGAACGGCAAATGGGATATTGGTTTAAGCTGGGTTTGGCGCGCGGATTGATTATAAATGTTGGCAGAATCATCGTCGTAATTCTAGCTGTCTATTTTTTCAGTCAGCACAAATTAAGCGAAGGCGGAGTAGTTATGTTTATTGGTTATTTTGGCTTGATTTATTTCCCGCTTTACAATTTGTCTGGCAATATTAGAATGTTGCGCCGTTATATGGTTGATTTGGAACAAGCGGTAAAAGTATATGCGCAAGAGGAAGAATTGGACGAAAAAGGTTCTGTGGATTTGGAAATTAAAGGTAATGTCGAATTTGGTAAAGTGTCATTCAGATATCCGGAGCGTGAAGAACGAGTCATGGATAAAGTCAGTTTCAAAGTCAGGGCCGGCGAAACTCTGGCGATTTTTGGCGGGTCAGGTTCTGGCAAAACTACGCTACACAACCTTTTCACTCGTTTATTTGATACTGAAGAGGGAATAATTGTGATTGACGGCACTGATATCAGAAAAATATCACGAAAATTTCTGCGCTCGCAGATTGCGGTGGTGCCGCAGGACCCGGCGCTCTTCAATGAGTCGATTGAGTACAACATTAAATATGGAAATACCGATGCTACACACGAAGAAATGATCAAGGCAACTGAAGTTGCCAATATCCATGACTTTATAATGAATTTGCCAGATAAATATGAGACAAAAGTCGGTGAGCGAGGCATCAAACTTTCTGGCGGACAAGTTCAGAGAATCGCTATTGCCCGTGCGGCTTTGCGCGATCCCAAAATTTTAATTCTCGATGAAGCGACTAGCTCGCTTGATCAGAAAACGAAATTTGAAGTGCTGGATGCGCTGAGTAAATTGATTAGGGGCAGAACTACGATTATTGTCACACATGATTTTTCAGCCATTACTCAATCGGCTGATCAGATCATCGTATTGTCAGATGGCAAGATTGCCCAGCAGGGTACGCATGAAAAATTGATTGCTGAATCAGGGATTTATCAGGACCTTTGGAAAATGCAGCAAAAACATTTGCTGGCATCAAACGAATAAAAAAATAAACCCTCCGCGTCGCGGAGGGTTTTTCATTTAAAAAATTTTAAAATATTGATTTGGTTAGAGCCTTGCGGATCTCAATGTTTTTACCAACTGCAGCATAGAGCTTTTCCCGCGCTTCCTCCATGCTTTGGGCAATGAAAATCCGCGTTCTTTCTATCTTTGTGCCGTTGACAAAGGTGTATGTATAAATCTTGAGTCCGGGCATTTTTTCTTTCAATTCTTGTTGAGTGTAAATTGTGAATTCCAGACCAGCGAAAGTGCGGCAATTAGCCATCTTTATTTCAGCCGCCTCTTTGCTACTGGCAACAATGGTTAAAAGTCCATCACCGTATGGTTTTTTCACTAAGGCATAAAACATTTCAAGCTGCTCTTGTTCTCCTACTTCAGTGGTTTCCATTTTTGAGTCCTCCTTAAATATAATAATTGAAAAAATACTCATATTTCAAGAACCATCTCGAATAACATAGTTTATCATATATATGTAATTTTGTCAATATTGGCTGAATACCTATTGGCTTGATTGACGAGAGATAGTTTTAGGTATAAAATATCATTAATTAAATACTAATTTTTTCTATATAGGGTTTATAGCAGAAAAAGACCCGAACTTTTGGTGTTTCTACGTGTTTCTACGAATTACGAATAAATACTAATATACTAATATAGATATTGAAATTTTTTTACCATTCGTATATTTGTAAAGATTCGTAATTTCGTATTGACCAAACTATTATGAATAAAAAAGAGAACAACCAAAAAGAATATATTCAAATCCGCGGCGCTAGGCAGCATAATTTAAAGAATATTAGCCTAGATTTGCCCATTAATGAGTTTATTGTTATGACTGGTGTCTCTGGTTCTGGCAAATCCTCTTTGGCTTTTGATACTTTATATGCAGAAGGCCAGCGCCGTTACGTTGAAAGCTTGTCAGCTTATGCCAGGCAGTTTTTGGGCATTATGAATAAGCCAGATGTTGATTCTATAAAAGGGCTTTCACCAGCTATTTCTATTGAGCAAAAATCAACCTCCAGAAACCCACGTTCAACCGTGGGAACCGTAACTGAAGTTTATGATTATTTGCGCTTGCTTTATGCCAGAATTGGCCAGCCCCATTGTCCAAAGTGCGGCAAGGAAATTTCTTCGCAAGACATCCAAAGTATTTTTGACCATATTTATCCGCAATATGAAAATAAGTCAGTGGAAATTTTGGGTTCTTTGGTGCGCGGCAGAAAAGGCACTTATGAACGGCTTTTTAAAAATCTTTTTAAACAGGGTTATTCCAAGGTCAGGGTAAATGGCAAGGAATATATGTTGCCAGCAAAAATTACTTTGGGAAAATATGAAAAGCATGAGATAGAAGTTGTGGTCGACTCATTTAAATTGACCAAGGATCACAAGACACGACTTTTTGAGTCATTGGAGACCGCTTATGATTTGTCGCAAGAAGGAATTTTAATTGTTAAGATTAACGATAAAGAAATTTTATTTAATACCAAACTCGCTTGCGCTAATTGTGGAATTAATTTTGAAGAACTTCAGCCGCGTTTATTTTCTTTTAACTCTCCTTATGGCGCTTGCGTGGAATGCCATGGTTTGGGCGGCATTCAGGAATTTGCCGAGGACTTAATCATTCCCAACCCAGAACTTTCCATAATGGAAGGTGGTATTGCGCCTTGGAAAACTCAGGTTTTTGGCTTTGTCGGGCAAAAAATTGATGCTTTGGCCAAACATTTTAAATTTGATCCATACATACCGATTAATAAGTTGCCAAGAAAAATTATTGATGTGATTTTGCACGGTTCTCACGAGCGAATTGATTTTGAATTCAAATCCAGAAGCTCTGGCGCTGAATATGCTTGGGAGGGATATTTTGAAGGTGTGGTTCCGCAATTGGAAAGATTGTACAAGCAGACAGAATCAGAAGAGAGGCGACAAGACATGGCCAAATATATGCGCATCAAAGAATGTCCGCTTTGTCATGGCCAGAGATTAAAGCCGGAAAGCTTGGCCGTAACAATAGACGGCTTTAATATTTTTGAAATTACGCAATTATCAATCAAAGATTGCTATGATTTTTTTGACAAATTGAAATTAAATGAGAAAAGAGAACAGATTGCTAGACAAATTTTAAAAGAAATTAAAAGCCGTTTGAATTTTATGATTAATGTTGGTTTGGATTATTTGACTTTGGGCAGAAATGCCAGCACTTTGTCTGGCGGCGAGGCGCAAAGAATTAGATTAGCCACGCAAATCGGTTCTGAACTGCGCGGAGTTTTATATATTTTGGACGAGCCATCAATCGGATTACACCAAAGAGATAATAAAAAGTTAATTGCTACCTTAAAACAACTTCGTGATTTAGGCAATACAGTGATTGTTGTAGAACACGACAAAGAAACCATGGAAAGCTGTGATCATCTGGTTGATTTGGGTCCTGGCGCTGGTATTCATGGCGGTAAAGTTGTGGCCGAAGGAACCTTGGCTGAAGTAAAAAAAGTTAAAGAATCATTAACCGCTCAATATTTAAATGGTTTTAAAAGAATTGAGACGCCGAAAAAACGCCGCAGCTGGTCTGACTATTTGGAAATTATCGGCGCCAAAGCCAATAATTTGAAACAATTGCGCGTAAAATTTCCTTTGCGCGTTTTGACTTGCGTAACAGGCGTGTCTGGTTCTGGCAAATCTACTTTAATTAATGAAACTTTGTACAAAGCTTTGGCCAGACGGCTTTATGGCTCAAGAGAATTGCCAGGCGAGTTTGATAAATTAAATAATTCTGGTTTTATTGATAAAGCTATTATTATTGACCAGTCGCCAATTGGCAGAACCCCGCGTTCAAATCCAGCCACTTATACCAAGGTTTTTTCTGATGTCAGAAATTTATATACTGAAACTCCTGACGCTAAATATCGCGGTTATAAACCAGGGCGATTTAGTTTTAATGTACCGGGTGGCAGATGTGAAAATTGCGAAGGTGATGGTGTAATTAAAATTGAAATGCACTTTTTACCTGATGTTTATGTGGAATGTGAAAAGTGCAAGGGCAAAAGATATAATCGCGAAACTCTGGAAGTTCACTACAAAGGTAAAAATATTGCTGATGTTTTGAGTATGTCAGTGGAAGAAGCTCTGGAGTTTTTTAAGGAAATTCCGTTAATAGCTGATAAATTACAATTACTTTTTGATGTTGGCCTGGGCTACATTAAAATGGGCCAGCCAGCCACGACTTTGTCTGGCGGTGAGGCACAGAGAATTAAACTGGCTTCTGAACTGGCCAAGCGCGCCACTGGTAAGACACTGTACATTCTGGATGAGCCAACAACAGGCCTTCATTTTGATGATATTAAAAAATTACTGGATGTTTTAAATCGTTTGGTTAATAAAGGTAATTCAGTCATTGTAATTGAGCACAATTTAGATGTTGTTAAAACAGCTGACTGGATTATTGATTTGGGGCCTGAAGGCGGTGACGAAGGAGGTAAAATTATTGCCGAAGGCACGCCAGAACATGTAGCAAAAGTTCCAGGTTCATACACGGGACAATTTTTGAAAAAGATTTTGAAATAAAAAACCAGCTCCGCGACGCGGGGCTGATTTTTTATTTACTTAAATTCCAGCAAAGATTAAAGATCATTTGCATTGTTTGAGCAATGGGTTTTGATTCAATGATTATTCCGATTTTTTCTTCGTAAGAAGTTAAATTGACAAAATTATCATAAATATCAATTTCAATATTAAAAGGATAAAGTTTGCTGGAAATTAATCTTGTTTGGCGCATTTGTTTTTTATCCGCCTTAGCCCAGGATTGCATTTCAGTTGTATCTGGTGAAATCAATCTAATGCCAATATTTCTTTTTATCCTTTTAGCTAAATATTCAGGCTCAGCCTCCATTAAGGCATTGAATTGAGTATTATTAGCAAAACTGCAAATTTCTTTTTTAGCATTCAATGTGTTTTTAATAACTTTAACAATTCCTTCTATACCTTCATAAAAACGAATTTTTGGCTTTTTTACAGATAGGTTATTTAGGGCATTCAAATCCGGTAAAACTGAAAGCAGCAATTCC
>CAIXNZ010000103.1 GCA_903920975.1 Candidatus Falkowiibacteriota bacterium
AATTTATTTTTTCAAATTTGATTTCTGGACCAAACCAATCCTTCCCCAACTTTTCATAATGTTCTGAAATATCTGTCACTAAAAATCTTAAATTGTCACCCTGAGCCTGTCGAAGGGTATTTTCAATCTCGGGATGTCTTTTTAAATAATCTGCTAAAGAATTGGCGATTATTTCTCCTGAATTCAAAACCTTAACGCGTTTTCCCATTATACTCTTAATTTCTTTGAATAAAATCGGATAATGTGTGCAACCCAAAATTAAAGAATCAATTTTTATTAATTTTAATGACCTCAAATAAACTCGCAGAATTTTTTTTGCCACATTATTTTTTTGCCAACCTTCTTCAACTAAAGAAACTAAAAGTGGCGTGGCTTTTTGCATGACTTCGAGCTGCGGATTAAATTTTTGTATTTCTTTAATATAAGCTTCGGAAGCAATTGTTCCTTTTGTGCCTATTACACCGATTTTCTTTTTCGCAATTTTAACCGCTTCTTCAACAACTGGTCTTATTACTCCCAGCACTCGCCTATCCGGATAATTTTTTGGCAACCAGTCTTGTTGAATTTTACGCAAAGCTTTGGCTGAAGCAGTATTACAAGCAATAATAATAAGCTTGCAATCTTGCTTAAATAAAAAATCAACTGCCTGCTCAGTGAATTTATAAATTACATCTTGTGAGCGATTGCCATATGGAGTTCTGGCATTATCGCCCAGATAAACATAATCATACTGAGGCAGTTTTTTTATAATGTCTCGCAAAATAATCAGACCACCAAGGCCTGAATCGAAAATTCCAATTTTCATATAATCTAATTATATTTATCAAACTGTTTTTAGTCAAAAAATTGACTTTTTAATTTAAGGGTATATGATAATAAATCAAGTATATTGTCCATTAAAATCATAAAAAAGGAGGAAAAAATGACGGAACAAAAAAGGCCAAAGTTAAATTTCGAGGACAAAATCATCCTAATCAGAAAATTGGCGGAAATAAGTCAAGGAATTTATGACGCCATCTGGAAAGCCAAGCAAAATCCTGACAAGCGAGCAATACAAGATACTCGCGATTACAAGGGCCATGAAGAATCTTCAATTGATGTTGATGCCAGAAATCGCGCCATTTCTCTGATTGAAAAATACATGGAGGAATTCGAAGGTTATCTGCGCTTCGAGCATCTGCCATATAAGAAAAAACTGGCACAGAATTCTTCTGGCAACGAAATGTGTTTGATTATTGATGAAATCGAAGGTACCACAAACGTCAAGAGATGGCTGGCCTCGAGTCTGGAATATTTTCCTTTGGCCGGAATTTCTTTCGCGCTTTGTCTCGACGATTTTCTCTCTTCAATGGTCGTGAGCCTATTTCACACCTTTGATTCCAATCAGGCCTTTGCCTCTGCCAGAACCGAGGAGGGCAGCTTCGTTGGTTTCAGGAGGGACCACGATTGGCGCCATATCGCCGTCATCGACAAAAAAGATTATTGTGCCACCAAAGGCGACAGTAGAAGCCGAGTGGTTGTAGCCTGCTACTCTAACAGCCACCGCAAAGAAAATGCTCTTATCGAAGAAGCAATCTATGGCAATGGACTCAAGGTTTACGGCGGTTGCCGAGCTTCAGGCGTGGATATTATTAATATCCTGCGCAATCAATTCGATGCTTATATTGACCTCCGCCATCTGCTCAATCAAGCCTTCCCAAGCAAAAAGGAGGAGGCGGAGTTGCAAGTTTATGACTGCGCTGGTGCAATCGGTGTTGCGCTCGGTTGCGGTCTCGAAGTTTGCGACTGTTCAGGAAAGCCCTGGGAAGAATTTCATTGCGATGATGCGGTCAATCTGATTGTTTGCCGGCCGAATTTAAAGCAAAAAATACTTGATGCCATTAAACCGTTGGTTGATGATTTGAAATCTAAGCTTCCTGACAAGCCAAGCACCGGCTGCTGAAATAAAAAAAGCCCTACACTTTGTGTAGGGCTTTTTACTATATTACCTCAATCTCGAACAAAAAACTTATTATCTTCTGCATGATTTCAAAGTGATCCTCTTTGGCTGAAATTTTAATTTTTGGCAATGTTAATTGTCCCCAGACTTCATCCAAGAGCATAGATAGATTATAGAGATATTCATGATACCTGCGATATATATCTTCTCTCAGTTCCGGAGGGAAACGACGTAGCCTGGATTTATAAATTGCCTCTCTTCTTTGCCATGAAATTTCCAGTGATAGATCTAAAAAAATCACCGCCGCATTTATTTGCTTTAAAAATTTCAGATACCGATTGAAATACTGGTCAATCAAATCTACTTGATGCGCTTTGGCATGGGCAAGTGTAAAAATATTACACTCATCCATATAGACAAGCGACTCGTCTAATTCTTCATTAATTACTTTCATGCGTTGAAAATCTGTTTCAATAATTTCCTTCTCCTGCTCGGGCGTTAAAAAGATAGCGCCCATGGCATGATATTTATGAACAATTATCTGACGCGCCTCCTGCAGACAAAAAAGTGTTATGTCTTTCTTCTTGGGTAGGCACGGATATAGATTGAGCACAAATTCATTAAAAGACTTTATACAACTGCTTTTTCCAGAAGCTTGAGGACCACCCAAAACAACAAAGTGTTTCATGCAACCTCCTTTTGTAAGGTACGAAAAATTTTCTAAATCTTATTTCTCTTCGTTTTTCTTTTTATTAAAGCCCTCTAAAGCGCGTAAAATCTCAACTGGCGTCACAAAAACCACTGTATTTGATTCATCTGAAGAAATATCATTGATTGTATTTAGGGTTCTTAAATGTAAAGCGCCTGGTACTGCTGATAAAATTCCCCCGGCTTTGGCCAAATTGCTGGCGGCAATCACTTCACCTTCGGAATTAATAATGACAGCGCGCTTTTCTCTTTCAGCTTCAGCTTGTTTAGCCATGGTGCGTTTCATGGTTTCTGGTAAAACAATGTCTTTCAAATCCACTGAATCAACGCTAATGCCCCAGGCTTCCGTAATCTGATCAACGATAACTTTTATTTTGTCAGAAACCGCGTCTCTTTGTGATAAAAGTTCATCCAAAGTAACGGCGCCCACGACATTGCGCATAGTTGTCTGAGCCAATTGCGTGACAGCATAATAAAAATTTTCCACTTCAATAAAAGCCTTGGCCGCATCAACCACCTTATAATAAATCACGGCATTAATCTGGCAGGATACATTGTCTTTGGTAATGGCTTCTTGGTTAGCCACGTCAACCGCCTTTAAGCGAATATCAACTTTTTTCATATTCTGAAACACTGGCACTACTAAACGCCAACCCGGATTTTTAGTAGCAGCATAGCGACCCATGGTAAAAAGAACGCCTCTTTCATATTGATTGATCTGGCGTAAAAAACTTAAAAACAAAATAACAGCTACGCCCACAAGATAATAAATCAGATCCATAAATTTTAATTATTTAATTAATTTGGTTAATTCCTTAACCTTGACTTCAACAAATTCCTGAGATTTTGCTTCCATATTTAAACGAATCAAGGGCTATATAAAGTCTGCCACAAAAAACAAAAAAAGAAAAATGATCGTGCGCCATAATTTGCGCCATGTTATAATAACATTTATAGAATATAATTAGTTTTTATGCAAATACCCAAAAGAAAATCAGAGCGACAATCTCAACAGGATTCAGACCCTTATATAACACCGCAAAAAGCCGATGAGCTGCAAAATGAACTGGATAGAATAATTAAATTTATCAGACCAAAGCTGATAAAAGAGGTGGAAGAACATGCCAAGCTCGGCGATTTTTCGGAAAACGCCGCTTACCAAATTGCCAAGGGCAGGTTGCGCGGCATTAATCACCGCCTTCTGGTTTTGCATGAGCTGATAAATAACGCCGTAATTATTGATGAACACGGGTCTAAAGACCGTGTCAGAATCGGCAGTACTGTAATAATAGAAAGTGCTGGATCAAAAAAAACCTATCAAATATTGGGTTCGCAAGAGACTGACCCTCAAAAAGGCATAATTTCCCATCTCTCTCCCATTGGCGAGGCTTTGCTCGGCAAAAAAGTCAATGACGAAGTTGAAATGGATATCAACGGCCAGAAAATAAAATATAAAATCTTAAAAATTATATAAAAATCGCCCCTGCTTCGCGGAGGCGAATATGTTTAAAGCGATGCTCTTGGCAAAGAAACGGCCCGAGAGAACTATATTGAGAGAGGAAGAAAAAAAGGAATCAAATGGTACGAAGCGAGGAATATTCAACTATCAAAATAAATGTTTGTACTAAATATCTGGTACTTTTTGGCAGCCCCGTACCAAATTCGTTGCACTCATTGGTACGGGGTAAACAAAAAGTAATTTTTGGATGTTTTATGGAGCCTGCCCTGAGCGAGTAAAAGCGAGTCGAAGGGCACCCCAGACCCCATGGAGCATGAAACACGTTTTGCTCAAAATTAAATAAATACCGCTGGCTTTTTGCCGACGGTAGTTTATTATAATAAATAATAACTTTATTTCCAAGATTATTTGATTATTGCTAATAATTCCTCTGTTTTTTCATCAACCAATTCCTGCGACTTGGCTTCCACATTTAAACGAATCAAGGGCTCGGTATTGGATTTTCTTAAATTAAACCGCCAGTCAGAATATTCTACCGACAAACCATCAACAAATTCTACTTTCCCGTCTTTATATTTTTTTTCAGCAGCTTTTAAGATTTTGTCCGGATCTTTTACTTTCTTATTAATTTCCCCCGATATAAAATATTTATTGCGATAGGGTTTCACTAATTCTGACATTTTTATATCAGCTTTATTGAGAATCTCTAAAACTATTAGAAATGGAATCATGCCATTATCACAGAAAAAATTGTCGCGGAAATAAAAGTGGCCGGAAGTTTCGCCTGCAAAAATAGCGTTCTCAGCCCTTAAGCGATCTTTGATAAAAGCGTGTCCTGGCTTATTTACTAAATAAATACCCTTATTTCCCAGAACCGTATCCTTAATTGCCCATATTAATCTTGGATCGGAAATAATTTTCTCACCGGGATTTTTTTTCAAAAAATATTCAGCTAAAATTGCGGTTAGATAATAACCATCAACATACTCGCCATGCTCATCAAAAATAAAACAACGGTCAGCATCAGCATCCCAGGCCACACCTAAAGTAGCCGCGGAACTTTTAACCAAAGTTTCTGTTTCTTGGCGATTGGCTGGAATCATGGGGTCGGGTCGGCCTTTGGGAAAATTACCATCTGGCTCAAAATTTAAAGGCACAATTTCAATGGGCAAATCTGCCAATATCTTTTTAAGTACTATTCCGGCCATGCCAAAATTAGCATTAGCCACGATTTTCATGGACTTTAAGGATTTAACATCAATGAAAGAAAGGCAATGCCTAACATAATCATCAATAATCTCTTTCTTGGTGATTTCACCTTTTTCTGGTTCCATAATCTGTTCATTTTTTAAGACCTCATCTTTAATATCCACCAGTCCCGTATCAGCGGAGACGGCCACGGAATTTTCTCTGACAAATTTTATGCCATTATATTCTCCTGGATTATGCGAAGCTGAGATTGTCAGGCCACCGCCATAATCATAATGAGCAACGGCAAAATAAAGCATATCAGTAGAAATAGTACCAATATCTATGACATCGCAGCCCGCATCATTAATGCCCTTGGCAGCGGCTTGCCACAATGAGGGTGAAGAAAGACGGACGTCTTTTCCCAAGACAATTGCCCGTGCCGGGTTAAAAATTTTGATGTAGGCTTGGGCAATTTTATAGACCGCGTCTTCGTTTATTTCCTTGGGATAAATTCCCCGCACATCATAGGCATGAAAAATTTCGCTATCTATAGCCATAAATTAAAGCTTTTACTTGTTTAAAATTTCCTTTGACAGTAAGTCAAAATTTATATATAATTAAATTAGCCAAAAAACTTAATTAAAGTATATAATTTTTAATAAATTAAAGCAAAAATTATGCCTATTTGGGGTATTATTTTAATTCTAGTCGTTTTAGTCGTACTTTGGATTATTTTGGTTTATAACAGTTTGATCACGAGTAAAATAAGAGTTGATGAAGCCTGGTCAGATATTGATGTGCAATTAAAAAGGAGGTATGACCTTATTCCTAATTTAGTTGAAACAGTTAAGGCATATGCCGGACATGAAAGAGACGTTTTCCAAAAAGTGACTGAAGCCAGAAGCAGTGCTATGCAAGCTCAAACTCTGGATGAAAAAGGCAAGGCGGAAAATGCTCTTTCTTCAACTTTAAAATCATTATTTGCTGTGGCTGAAAGTTATCCTGATTTGAAAGCTAGTACAAACTTTTTACAATTACAAGGCGAACTAAGCGATACGGAAAATAAAATCCAAGCTTCTAGGCGCTTTTATAATGGCAATGTCAGGGACTTCAATACAAAATTACAGGTTTTCCCGACCAATTTATTTGCCGGACTTCTAGGCTTTGCGGCTAGAGAATTTTTTCAAATCGGTGAAGAAGAGAAAGCCGCCCCGCAAGTTAAATTTTAATGATACCTTAACCACGAAAATATAATCACAAAACACACGAAATTTAGTGATTTTCGTGAATAAAATTTCGTGGTTCAGCTTTCCTATGTACGCCCAAATTGATTCCAATAAACGCAAAACTGTTCTGCTGATAGTTATTTTTATAGTTTTTGTCGTATTTCTTGGCTGGCTCTATGGCCAATTTACCGGATCTGGTTATGACGGTTTAGCAATCGCTGGAATTGTTTCGCTGGCTATGGCTGCGACCAGTTATTTTGCTGGTGACAAAATTGCCCTGGCCACGGCTGGCGCTCACGCAATTTCCGAAGAAGATAATCGCCGAGTTTATCATCTGGTGGAAAATCTTTGTATCACTGCCGGTCTGCCCATGCCCAAAATATATTTAATTGATGATGAGGGCATCAATGCCTTTGCCACAGGCCGCGATACTAAAAATTCTTCAATTGCCATCACCACTGGCGCTATTAATAAATTGGCGGACACAGAGTTAGAAGGCGTAATCGCCCATGAACTTTCTCATATAAAAAATTATGATATCAGATTAATGATGGTGGTTTTGGTGTTGGTCGGTATTATTGCCCTGCTTTCCGACTGGATGTTGCGCGGCTTTTTTTGGAAAAAGCGGGGTAATGAAAAAAATCAGCTGGCCACAATTTTACTGATAGTCGGAGTTATCTTAGCCATTCTCTCCCCGCTCATCGCTAAAATTATTCAATTGGCAGTTTCGCGCAAAAGAGAATTTCTGGCTGATGCGGATGGCGCACTTTTAACTCGTTACCCCGATGGCCTGGCAAATGCCTTGCAAAAAATTGAGCAAGAAAATGTCGCGCCATTGCAACACGCCAATAATGCCACGGCGCATCTATATATTGCCAATCCCTTTGGCCAAAGCAAAACTTTTTTAAGCAATTTATTCTCCACTCACCCGCCCATTGAAGAAAGAATTGCCAAACTCCGCACAATGACCAAATAAAATACAAATTTAATAACTTTTACTAAAATGGAAAAACAAAACACAAAATCAGAAAGCATTTTCTCTCCGAGCATTCAGCTTTTACGTAACACATTTGCGATAATTAAGGAGGCTAGCGGAAATTTATTACTAAACGTTTTCTTTATAATTTGTCTGACTTTTATTTTATTTTTTTTCTTTGGAGCAATCTTCTATTTGGGGATGAATTTTAATATTATACAAAATAACTATCTCTTTACTTTTCGTTTTGCCTGGCAGGCGTTTTTTTACATAGCTACTTTCATATTAGGGGTGATGGCCCAAATTCTCATCATTAAAAGCCTATTTGATACCAAGGCTAAATTTATAACTATTTTGTCTTCTTTAAAAGTATATTTCGCTAATTTTCTCTGCCTAAGTATATTAATAAATTTGATATTTCTTGTTTGTTCTTTACCGCTTTATGCCGGAATTTTACTATTGGCATTAAATAATCTGATTTTGGGGGTAACTTCGATCATTTTGGCGATTGCTCTAAATATTATTGTATCTGTTTGCTTACTTTTCAGTTCTTATATTTTAATTGAAAAAAATCAATCGTGCATTTCGGCAATCAAGGAATCTTATAAATTGGCCAGTAAAAACTTCTGGCAAATTATTGTTAGGCTGTTTTTTCTCTGCGTTGGATTAATTATCATTTTCAATATTTTTACTCTTATCTCTTTTTGGCTACCAAATATAGGTGCAGCCCTCAGCATACTTTTACTTATTCCCGTTATTTTATTTGTTTTCGCTTATCTTTTTATTCTTTACCGAAATTTAAAATATTAGCATGGCTGACTTAAATTCCGAAAATTTAACTGACGCAGAACAAATTTCAGCTGGCCGCAAAAATAAAAGATATCAAGCGCAAACATCAAATGCCGAAGAAGAAACTCCTAGCCCCACCGAAGCTGAAACTTCCACTGAGGGAGCCGTAGATGTAAATAATGAAAAACAAGTAGCGCGTGATTTATCTCAAGAACAAAGGCAAGCCCTTGAATCGCAATCAAGACTTGGGAAGGAAAAAGCAGATTTATCAAAAGAGACCGGAGCTGAAAAAAGTCTGAGGGGAACGATTCAGGAAAGGGAGGCTCAAAAAAAAGCTGCCGAACCAAAAGGTCAGGCGTCAATGCCAGGTATTGGTGCTACGGGGATAGCTGATGCCGTTGATATGGCCGGACAACAATTAACAGCCAAGGCAATGTATTGGTCGTGGAATACGCTTTGTGATTTTAGTTTTACGATCCTCTGGCTCGGGCTTATCTATCTTAATGGTCATTTTATTATGAAATATATTGTTGGTTCTACCAAGTTTTGTGATTTTGGTGATGAATGGACATATGACGTCAAATCAAAAATTCCTGGCTGGATTCAGGGTTCTTCGACACTAAAATGGGCTGAAATTATCGCTTTGTTTTTAGTCGATACTTTAGTCTTTTTATTAATATTAATGCTCTTGACAGCCCTGATGATGGTTATTTCGGGCTATAAATTAATTTTTGATTTAATAATAGAAGCAATTTAATTATATTTTAATATTTTACATTTATGTCAGACCGAACAAAAAAAATTCTTTTGATTGTTGGCTTTATTTTAGTAATTTTATTAATCGGTTTTGCCATCTATTACTTTCTTTTCCGTCCTTTGATTGTCCCCACGCCAACGCCAGTAACTCCAGTAGTACCACCGATAACTGGCCTTCCCGGCATTTTACCAGCGCTCAACGTACCTATTCCAGCGGTGAATTTACCGGTAGGCGTACCGCAATTGCCAACCATCCCGCCATCAACGCTCATCCCTGGCCCAACCCTATCCTATGTGGCAGAGGGAGGCATTACCGGCTATACCACTCTTTTCTCAGAGGCGACTCTTAATCCTACCCTGGCCGCCAATGGCAAAGACCTGCTTTATTATGACAAACAAACTGGTTTTTTTTATTCCATCACTCCTGACGGAGAAAAAAAGCTATATTCTGACATTGCCTTTAAAAATGTGAGTAATGTTACTTGGTCAAATAATACTCAAAAGGCGGTCCTTGAGTACAATGACGGCTCAAAAGCGATTTATGACTTTAGCCAAAAAAAATCAGTAACCCTGCCAAGTCAATGGAAAGATTTTACGTTTTCTAACGATAGCAATCAAATTGCTTTTAAAAATATGCGCGTAGACCCAGAAAACCGCTACATCGCAATAGCTGACACCAATGCCGGCAATTACCAACAAATTGAACCAATAGGCACAAAGGATGCGGATGTATACATTACCTGGTCGCCAAATAACAAATATGTTGCACTTTACCGCGAATCCATTGATGGTGACAGGGCCGAGGTTTATCCCATTGGCTTTAATGGCGAAAATTTTAAAAATTTCCGCGTTGAAGGCAGAGACCTAAGATTTGCCTGGTCGCCCAGCGGTAACAAGCTGGTTTATAGCGTTTTTAATTCACGTTCGGATTATAATCCTTCGCTCTGGGTAACCAATAGCGACCCCGATTTATTGGGTACCGGACGTACCAGCCTAGAAATCAAAACTTGGGCTGACAAATGCGTTTTTGCTTCTGAAGCCACCATCTATTGCGCAGTACCAAAACAATTGGATTCGGGAACGGGTTTCCGGCCTGATTTAGCCGATAATACTCCCGATGAAATCTATGCGATAAATGTCCAAACCGGCGCCAAGGCCTTACTCGCCCAACCGCTTTTCCCCACGACTATTAATAAATTAATTGTGAGTGAAGATAAAAAAACGCTTTATTGGTGGGAAAAAAACACTGATCAGATTAAAGAAATTAAATTGCCCTAAAAAATTATTATGGATCAAAACAAAAAACCAATTATTATCAAGGATCCCAAAAAAATTTATTTTTTCTTTTTCATGGTTTTATCCCTGATTATTCTGTTAATTTTTGCTTTTATCATTATTGGCTACTACTGGGATAACTGGCAAACTATAAAAAATATTGAAAAATATTATTCCCAGCGTTCTTTCGAACTATTGCAAAAATTTCCCCAAATCAACTCTCAGGACCCGATCAAGGGAGAGGCCGATGCCCTGGTGACAATTTTTGAATATAACGACTTTCTCTGTCCAGCCTGCCAAAATGTCCAAACTGACTTTACGGCCATAGAAAAATTTTATGGTAATAAAATCAGAATTATTTTTAAGGGCGTAGTTTTAAGCCAAAATCCCGAGGGCAAAAATGCCATGCTCGCTTCTTATTGCGCCGCTGAACAAAATAAATTTTGGGAATATAAAGATTTGCTTTTCCAAAATCCAGCTCTTTTAAATATCCAAATATACAGAGAATATGCCAGCCAACTAGACCTGAATCTAAATACTTTTAACCAATGCTTAGAGACCCAGAAATACTATCCCATCTTACAGCAAAATTTAGCCGATATGATAAGCTTGCAAATTAATTCCCTGCCGACTCTTTATGTCAATAAACAAAAGATTGAGGGCTATTATAATTTTGAAATTTTAAAAAATATCATTGATCAAGAGCTCAAATAAATAATTTTATGGCTAAAATAAAAAAAATTTCAATTCTCTTATTCTTTCTTATCCTCGTGCTTTCAGGCACAGTTTTTCTGTCAAACGCTTTAGCCCAAACAACAACTCCGGCAGACACTGGCGCCACTCAATTTAAATACCAAGTTCCTTTTGGCAATTTACCCTTTGGAACAGTTGCAGTCGAAAGCATTAATGTTGGAGAATACATAAAAGCCTTATATGTTTTTGGCTCAGCCCTAGTAGTAGTTTTGGCTATTATCATGATTATGGTTTCTGGCCTGCAATGGATAACATCTGGCGGTGACTCTGGCAAAATCACCAAGGCCAAAGATGGCCTAATCAAGGCAATAATAGGTTTATTAATTGCGCTTTTTGCTATTTTTATTTTACAAACCATTTCTCCTGGCATAACTCTAGGGCCGATTACTCCTACGCCGGTAACAACATCGGCAGGAAGTTGCACAAAAGACGCTGATTGCCCGAGTACTGCTCATTGCGACTTAGTAACGGCCTCATGTTTGCCAGGAGCTTCAGGTCCTATTCCATGATTTAAAGTTAAAATTTAATAAAACTGGAGAAGTATTTTATAAAATTTTTTCATGGCTAAAAAAGCCACAACAATATATTCCTGTACCAAATGCGGCGCCCAGTTCCCTAAATGGATTGGGCGCTGTTCAGGTTGTGGCGCTTGGGGCACAATTACTGAAGAAATCTCTGGAACAGATGATCGCAAAATTAAACCAGTTAAAGTTGATAAAAATCTGCTGGTGGATTTTAAAAACTCGCAGATAACCGATTTTGCGCGGCTGGAAACAAAAATTAATGAATTTGACCGTGTGCTGGGAGGTGGAATTGTCGTGGGCAGTTTAATATTACTGGGTGGCGCACCTGGTATTGGCAAATCAACTTTAGTCTTGCAAATCTGCCACAATTTAAAAACCCCGACGCTTTATGTTTCTGGCGAAGAATCAGCCAGCCAGATTAAAATGAGAATCGACCGGCTTAATCTGGATTTTTCTAACTTAAAATTTCTGGGAGAAAATAATATTGAAAAAATTGCTTCATTTATAATTGAAGAAAAGCCAGGCTTAGTAATTATTGACTCCATCCAAACCCTTTATTCTCAAGAACTCCCCTCTGAAGCTGGTTCAATAAATCAAGTGAGAATTTGTACGGTAAAATTGTTGGAAATTGCCAAAAGATATAATATTTCCATAATTATAATCGGCCATGTGACTAAAGATGGCTTAGTGGCTGGTCCAAAATCTTTAGAACATTTAGTTGATGCTGTTTTATATCTTGAATCCACAGCTACTGACAACTTCAGATTACTGCGTAGTGCAAAAAATCGCTTTGGCTCAACTTCGGAAATTGGCATTTTTAATATGACTGGTACTGGACTAGCAGAAGTAATTAACCCTTCAGAACTTTTTTTACCCCAAAATCAAGAACCAAATTCCGGCTCGGTCATTACCTGCGTTATGGAAGGCAGCCGCCCTTTTTTACTGGAAACCCAGGCCTTAGTGACTAAAACTTTATTTGGCTATCCGCAAAGAAGAGCTTCTGGCTTTGATTCAAATAGACTACAAATGTTAATTGCGGTTTTGGTCAAACGCGTGCAAATTCCCCTTTTAAATCAAGATATTCATCTTAATGTTACTGGCGGCTTAAAAATAGATGAGACAGGCGCTGACTTGGCGGTTTGCGCAGCCATTATTTCCTCATTCAAAGATAAAATCATTCAAGCAGATACGATTTTGCTTGGCGAGGTTGGCCTAGGCGGAGAAATACGACCTGTTTATCAGATTGAAAAGCGCATTGAAGAAGCGCAAAAATTAAAGTTTAAAAATATCATCTGCCCCGTCATAAAAACTGAAAAAAAAGGTTTAATCATGGTGAAAAATCTTGAAGAAGCCATAAAAAAATTATTTTAATAAACTAAAAACGCCAAGTCATGGCGTTTTTTATTATGTCTAAATTAATACGCTTAAAAGAAAATTTATATAAGCAAAATACCTTTAAACTAGCCAAGTCGCTTTTGGGCAAATTTTTAGTAAGAAAAATTGGCAAAAAAATATTAATTGGCAAAATTGTAGAAGTTGAAGCTTATTATGGATTACATGATAAAGCCTCGCATGCGTCTCGAGGCAAAACAGAGCGCACAAAATTAATGTTTGATAAGCCAGGTCTGGCCTATATTTATTTAATTTATGGCATGTATAATTGCTTAAATATTGTCACTGAAAAAAAGGATTTTCCAGCTGCAATTTTAATTCGCGCACTTGAGCCAATAAGCAAATTCAAAATGAAAACAAATGGACCAGGTAAGCTTTGCCAGGCACTGAAAATTGACAGAAAATTAAATGGGGAAAATTTAATTACCAGCAAGAAATTATATTTAGCCCAAGATTCCAAAACCAAAATAAAGAAGTCACAAATCATCAGTGCCAAAAGAATCGGCATTGATTATGCGGGTAAATACAAACACAAACCCTGGCGATTCTATATTTTAAGTAATCCCTTCGTTTCAAGAGGTAATTAATTTTGTCGATAGGATCGTGCTATTTACACTAGAGGGGTCTGGGGTGCCCTTCGGCTCGCTTTTGCTCGCTCAGGGCAGGCTCCAATAAAACATCCAAAAATTACTTTTTGTTTACCCCGTACCAATGAGTGCAACGAATTTGGTACGGGGCTGCCAAAAAGTACCAAATTATTTAGATCAAACACTTATTTAGTAAGTTGAATGTTTATCACTCAGTACAATTCAACTCCGCCCTTTATTTCGCAAAAATAAAAGCCCCCGTAACCAACTACACGGGGGCTTCTTTTTTACTTATTTTTTAGCTTTGCTTCGCGCTCGGCCATACATGCAACACAGAAAATCGCAGTTGGCATGGCCTTAAGCCTTTCGGATGCAATCATGCCATTTTCTTCGCAATCTTCATTGCTCTGACATTGACCATAGGTGCCCTTTTCAATACGCTCTAAAGCACCTATAACCATGGTCAGCTCCTCCCTCTTGCGTCTCTGTTCTCTTACAGTGAGCGCTACCAGCTGCTCACTATTGCCATGATCACCAGCATCTCCGTGCTGATCTCTGCCAGATACCTCGCTTTGATGCAAGGCACCTTCCAATTGCTTTTTTTGAGCCAAAAGAATTTCTTTAAATCCTTTTAGCTCCTGCTTGGATAATCCGCTTTTTCCCTGTCCCGCAGACATCTCAGCTACCCTCCTTCTTTGGGTTTTGACAATTTTTTTTAAGAACTCCCCTTGCCTATATTTCAATATAAAATTATTATAGGCTATTTTTTGCAAATTAGTCAAGATTAATTATTCTAAATGGTCAATAATTTTTATCTCATCTAATTTAGCTTTTAATTCCGGAAAATCATTAATATTACATTGATTCAAAAATTCTTTGGCTTCATTTTTTGTCAGATTTATCAAATCCAAATCATTCAAACTGGCTATTTTAAAATCCGGCAGACCTGATTGTCTGATGCCATAAACTTCACCTGGCCCACGGAATTGCAAATCATATTCAGCTAATTTAAAGCCGTCATTTGATTTGATTAAAGCTGATAATCGCTCCAGTGTTTTAGGTGAGCCATTGTCAGTAAATAAAAAGCAATATGACTGGTGCTCTGCTCTTCCCACTCGACCCCGAAATTGGTGCATTTGTGCCAAGCCAAATCTATCAGAGCCTTCGATCATCATGATGGTAGCATTAGGAATATCAATGCCAACCTCAATTACTGAAGTGGAAACTAAAATCTGAATATTGTTGGCCTTAAATTCCCGCATCACCCTGTCTTTTTCTTCAGCCTTTAATTTGCCATGCAGTAAGCCAATATTTAAATCAGGAAATATGTTTTTACTCAATTTTTTATATTCATTAATAACTGACTTAACCCCTAATTTGTCAGATGGATCAATTAAGGGACAAATAACAAAAACTTGCCTGCCTTTTTTTATTTCAGCTTTAATAAATTGATAAGCCTTATCCCGGTTGGCTTCACTGACTAATTTGGTAATAATTTTTTTGCGACCGGCTGGCATTTCACGAATTATTGATAAATCTAAATCGCCATAAACAATTAGTGCCAAGGAGCGCGGTATGGGCGTGGCAGTCATGGACAAAAAATGCGGGGTTAATGATTTACTTTTATCTTTTAATTGCTTCCTTTGCTCCACACCAAAACGATGCTGTTCATCAATTATGGCCAAGCCCAAATTATTATATTCTATTTTATCTTGAATAAGAGCTTGCGTGCCAATAATTAATTCCACTTTACCTTCTTTAATATCTTTAATTAATTTTTTTTCGGTTATTACGCCCTGGTCATTTAAATTTTTTTCACTACTTGTTAAAAGCGCTACTTTAATTTTTTGAGGCGCTAATAACTCTTTAAAGGTTTGGAAGTGCTGCTTGGCCAAAATTTCCGTTGGCGCCATAAAGACTGCCTGATAACCATTTATAATCGTGTCTAGGGCAGCTAAAGCAGCCACAATGGTCTTGCCAGAACCCACATCACCCTCTAAAAGCCGATTCATTGGTGTTTCTTTCTGCATATCTAAAAGTATTTGCCAGGCTGCTTTTTTCTGGTCATTAGTCAGTTGAAAGCTTAACGAACTGACAAAATCCTTGATATCTTTTTCTTTAAATTCAATACTAGGCGCCTTATTTTTGTCCAAATATCTTCTAATTATTTGGCTTTGCAAGGCAATTAAAAAAAGCTCGTCAAACTTTAAGCGGTAACGAGCTCTGTCCAAGCTTTTAAAATTTTTAGGAAAATGAATTTCTTTAAGAGCCAAAGTCAGCGATAATAATTTATTTTTCTGTAAAATATTTTTTGGCAACCATTCTTTTACTAATCTGACTGAGCCAAGCGCCAAATTGGTTAAAAAACGCAGTTGCTTTATGGTTAAATTTCCGCTCAAGGAATAGACAGGAACAATCTTGGCCGTATTAAGACTTTTGGTGCCGTTTATTTTCTCATAGCTTGGCGAAACAAACTGCAATCCGAGCAAATTATCAGTATCAACTTTGCCAGAGATAAAAATTTCATCGCCACTATTCAAATTCTTAGCTAAAAATGGCTGATTAAACCAAACTATTTTTATACTGCCGGTTTCATCCTCAATCAGTGCTTCGGTTACATACATTCTTCTTTGCCAACTGCGTCTATTTTTTATCAAAACAATCCTTCCTCTTATTGTTACCATTTCACCGGGCTTTAAATCCACAATTTTTGCTAAATGAGAAAAATCCTCATAACGATAGGGGAAATTATAAATCAAATCTGAAACTGTAAAAATCCCAAGGCTTTTTAAATACCTGGCCGTAGCTCCGCCGACTCTAGTTAATTTTTCTACTGGCGTATTTAGAGGATACATTTGTGCTCTCGTGAGGAATCGAACCTCAATCCTGGGTTCCGCAAACCCATATTCTATCCGTTGAACTACGAGAGCAGATTCTAATATTTACTGTCCAATTGTACTACTTACAAATGAAAAAATCAATACAGTTGCATAAATTAATAAAGGAGATAATAAATATCTCCCTTATGAATCTATTGATAATATTATTATAATTTAAAAATTGACTCTAGCTGATCGTCAAGGCTTTGATGTTTTCTTTCGATATCTTCCGCGAGGTACTCCAGGAGTTTTTTACGAATTAGAAGTGGATTTTTGTCATTTAAGGGAATGGAAATGGTTGGATATAAACCTTTCATTCTAAAAAATAACTTTTTAACCGCAGGCGGATCATAAATTATATAAAAATTTTTTAATTTATCATAACCGATAAATTGATTACCTAAAAATATACCATCTTCAGTAATTTGAAAAAGCAGTTTGCCTGCGCTCGTATAATCTTTTAAAAAAATTATAAAAGCAGCCAAAATGATTATTAAGGCAAATAAAAAATTGGCTGTAAAAATACTATAAACAATCATGCCTATTCCGATAATAATGACTACCATGTACCACCATAAACTGCGCTGGTGTTTTGTAAATTCTGGAATCTCCCATTGAAAAAAAACTTCGGCAAAATCATTATCCTCTATTTTTTTTATTTCTTCTTCTGGCATATTTAAAATATGATAATTTAATTAGTTATTTAGGTTTGACTTTTTTGCAAAAATAGTATAAAATTTTGAGTAAGCAGGCTCAGGAGAGGTACCCAAGAGGCTGAAGGGGCGGGTTTGCTAAACCTGTAGGTCGGCGTTTAGTCGGCGCGGGGGTTCGAATCCCCCCCTCTCCGCCCAGTTAAAAGTTTATGTAATAAATATTTAAATGCGTCAATTCTTTTTTAGATTATTCAACCAAATTAGCGCGTTGATCACATAGACTTTTAAATGGGCAGTAATTTTAAAAATTTGCAAGGAAGGGTGACAGAGCGGTCGAATGTACCAGTCTTGAAAACTGGAGTCCTGGCAACGGGACCGTGGGTTCGAATCCCACCCCTTCCGCCAGATATCCTCAATTTTCTCTCTGAGCGATTACTAAACCATAAATCTGCTCAAAACCAACATCTTTCAGGGCCAGGGCACATTCATTCAATGTACTGCCCGTAGTCACTACGTCATCTATCAAGATGACTTTTTTATTACTCAAATCAACTGGCTCAATGGCCACAAAAGCATTTTTTACATTATTTTGTCTTTCAGCTCTCTTTAAATTAATTTGGCTGGCAGTATTGATTTTTCTTACTAATAAGTTTCTTTTTCCTATTCCAAAATAATCGCTGATATTTTTTGCCAATAACTCACTTTGATTAAAACCTCTTTTTAAATAACGTTTTTTGTGCAGAGGTACAGGAACTATTATAGCATTATCATTATTTAAATTAAAATTTACAAATATTTTATTCTCTATTATATATTGCCTAACAAGATCGCTTAGATCATCGGCAATTTCTTCTAAGTATTTATATTTCAGACAATGTATTAATTCTTGCAATACTTTATTATTATAATCAGCAGCTACCCAAACAGCTTTTAGATTAAATCCGTTCTGGCAACTCTGGCAAATAGTTGACCAATGAGTTGGAGTTTTGCAAATTACACAATAAAATTTTGGATTTAATTCAATTTTCTTTTTACAATCTTCGCATAAATACGAACCTTCCCGGCCGCAGTCTAAACATTGTTTGGGAAAAACTAGATCAATGAAAAAATCTTTTATCTTTACAAAAATAGCCATTAGATAATATATTCTATTCTTAAATTTCTTATTGCCAATAGGCACCATTAACTTTCCATTCATTATCGACTTTAATCATCTTGATCAAAATATCCTGATAAAAAATTCGAGGATTAGAAATGTTATTTTTAAATTCTTGCCTTTGTGTCTTAATCAATATCTCCGACTTTCCTGCTTTGGCATCTAAAATATTGACTTGATTAGAGATGGCCTTAGTTTCAAGGGCATAATAGGTACTTGAATCTGAATTTTGTTTAATTAGGCTGGGTTTATAAGTTTCAGTGACCCATTTTTTCATTGCCTCAGTCATAAATATAATTAAATCATCTAAATTCTTATAATTACTCTGATTAGAATAACTGCCAAACCTCTCAGCGAATGTGGAGGCTGTAAAGATAGCATTGGTTTTTTCTACCTGGGCAACGCTCTGAGTCTTGCTTTGAACTTGAGCTAAAATCCCGGAATCTGGCGTATTAAAGGATGGGGCAGGAGCCGGTGGAACATTAACTATCTGATTAACATTTTTATTTTCGTTCAGATTAATAAGCGGGGTCAGGACATTATATTTAGACAATAATAAGTATACAATAACTGCTATTATTAACAATAATAAAACGAGTAACAGCCATATGAATTTCTTTTTTTTGTTGTCTTGCGGTTGTAATTCTTCTGCCATAAAATTTTTCTATATTTATTATATTTTCATTTCTCCTAAACCTTCCGTATTATGAGCAGGCGGTGCTTCCTTGGGCTTTTCTTCGTTACCCTCTTGTTCCAATTCTCGTTTGGCTGCTTCTATTTCAAGTAATTGCTTGGGATCACTGGTAATTAATTGATCTTCGTTATATGAGGCGACTACTTTAATTGCAGCGTGCTTTCGACCAGCGAAAAAGATGCCCTCGCCCACGCCACCTTCTAGAAGCAGATATTTCTCACCCTCTGTTAATAAGAAAATCTTTTGGATAGTATCTATTGAGGCTGGAGATTGCTTTAATAAAAGCTGTATTGCCGAATTTGTCACGATTGCCTTACCATAGGGATTATTTAAAAAATCATTAACATCTTGCGTGATTGTCGTAACGCCTAAATAGTATTTTCTACATCTTTTAACTAAGGCATAAATAAATTTTGCCGAATCTTCCTGAGTCATCAGCCACCAGGCTTCATCAATAACCAATATCCTCTTTTTGACTTCTGAACGTACAACGTTCCAAATATAATTGATAATGCTATAAATCGCTAGGGGCCTTAGCTCATCCTCCAAGTCTCTAACGCTAAAAATTACTAGTTGATTTTTCATATCAACATTGGTGGGAAAATTAAATAGCCCAGAAAAAGTACCCTCAGTATATTTTCTTAAGCGCAGACTAATGCTTTTGGCGCCCTCTAATCCTTCTAAAATATTTTGTAAATCCTGCATAACCGGAACCTCAACCTTACTTAAATCAGTATCGGGTGTAATATCTTTACTGGCATAAGTCTCTAATAAAGCCCGGTCAAGAACATTATCTTCTTCAACAGTTAACTTACCAAGCATAATACGCATTAAACCCTTTAAGGTTATAACAGCGCTACGGATTATATCCTCTGTAGAAGCATCACCAATTCCGCGGGGTAAATCAAAAGGATTAATCTTGCTTTTAGAGGATAATGAAATATCAATGTAGGTTCCACCTACTGCATCCGATAGATGTACATATTCCTTCTCCGGATCAATAATCATTACGTCCGTACCGAGCATCATACTCCTCAGTACTTCAAGCTTTATGGCATAGCTCTTACCAGCGCCAGAAGTGGCAAAAACTACAAAATTAGCATTTTGTAAAGAGAAACGATCAAATAAAATTAAACTGTTATTATGACGATTAACTCCATATAAAATACCGTCATCTGATGTTAATTCGGAAGAAATAAATGGGAATGATGAAGCGGCTGGCGATGTATTCATATTAAATGAAATCATCAATTCATCATTGGCTAGGGGCAGAGTAGAATTAAATCCCTGTTCTGTCTGATAAAATACTTTGCGACTATATATTAATTTACCACCAATTACTGACTCAATTTCGCTGGTTAATTTATCTAATTCTTCTAAAGAATTGGCATAAATAGTTATATAAAGTGCAAATTGAAAAAATTTCTCTGTACCTTGGGTTAGATCATCTCTTAATTTCTCAATATCGCGTAAGCCGGTTTCTAAAATTGGGTCGCGCGGGGCACCCTTTTCCATATCTGACATTAATTGCGCCTCCATATTTCCCACTCTTTTTCTCAATTGCTTTAATATTAGTTCCGATTTTACCGGGTAAAAATACATGGCTACGTCTAATGTTTTACTTAAATTAATGATTGGTGTAAACCAGCCGACATTTATATAGCGCGGATAATTTAAGACAAAAAGGGTACGTAAATAAGTATCTCCTAAAATCAAAAAGGTCGGTTTAACTTCAAAAGCAGCCGGTGCTATTAAATCTTTTATACTAACAATACCTCTGCGATAAATTTTTTCCTCTTGCAGGGTAATGGCCTCGGCTCTAAGAGCTGCTGATTCTTGACCCTTCTTTTGGGCGGAACTTAAATTTCGGTCTGAACCAGATTTTTTTGCCTCCTGCCTTAGCGGAGGTAATGGTAATGCCATAATAGTTATTTAGTAAACTAAAATCCTTCAACTCCTAATTGACTGACATCTCGCAACTTCTGATTTTGGCTAGTTTTTGGATTATAAATATTATAATAAAGTTCAATCAGACTTTGCGTATCCAAGCTTACGCTCTCCAGTCCCATGGAATTCAAAGCGCCTTGTATATTCGCCACTCTTAATTCAAGCTCTTGCCTGTATTGCAAAAATTTTTCTTTTTTTATTTTTATTTCCCGACTAGTGCGGAATAAATCCGTAAATCTTTCCCAAAATCCCCTAGTTTTAGCGCCTAGTGGATTGTATGATACAATAAGAAAAAACTTTTTTGTCATTATCTCGCCTATTTCAATCAATTGGTTGATAAAATCCAAATAACCAGAAATTTGGATTCGCAATAATTCATTGGTCTGATGCTTTTGTGCTTCTTTTAACCTATTGATATAACCCTCAATATCTAGTTTTCTTGATTGAACAACAATTTGCAGAGTATATTCCAGAGAATTTAAAAATTCCATATAGCTAGAAAGCAGGGCATTTTGCTCTGTTTCAGATTTAAGCGCAAAATTTACGCTAGAACACAAAATCACGCAACGCAAGGTGCCATCTCTCATAATCACAATGTTATCCCTGATTTCGGCAATATCTAGATATTTTTGAGTTGAAACTTTTGCCATATTTGATTATTTATTCTTCTTCTTTATAAGCTCCCCCGGTATTAACTAGTAGGGAAAGACTGGCTAGTCGCGAACTGGAAATGCCTGGCTTGGGCATAAACTCCTTTTTTATCTCAGCTTTTTCGGCTGTCAACAAAGTGGTGACTGGTATTTTCTCCCA
Organism: Candidatus Falkowiibacteriota bacterium; assembly: GCA_903920975.1. GTDB lineage: Bacteria > Patescibacteriota > Patescibacteriia > CAIXNZ01 > CAIXNZ01 > CAIXNZ01. The sequence goes on from CAIXNZ010000103.1 coordinate 21,715, forward strand.
GATTCTTAGA
>CAIXNZ010000104.1 GCA_903920975.1 Candidatus Falkowiibacteriota bacterium
CTTTGTATCTTTTAGCTAATTTAATAACGTTGGTAAAATTGGTTAAAAAACCGCCGATCCAGCGATTAGAAATATAAGGCATGGCGCATCTTTTCGCTTCCCTTTCAAGAATAGCATGGACTTGCTTTTTTGTACCCAAGAGCAAGATAGTTCCGCCTTTGGTTACGATTTGTTTGATAAATTTTTGCGCTTCTTCAAGTTTGGCAATGGTTTTTTCCAAATCAATAATATGCACGCCATTTCTTTCGCCGAAAATATAGGGCTGCATTTTTGGATGCCAACGTGAACTTTGATGCCCAAAATGAGCACCGGCTTCCAGCAATTCTAAAACTGTTGGTACTTTTGTCATAGTTTTCCTTTCTGCCTCCATTTGGCTTACCCTTTTTAAAATGGGTTTTATCCTTAGCACTTAAAGCGCCAGGACAAGGAAAAATGCCAAATGTGAGAGATTATTGAGGTTTATTAAAAATTCAAGTAACTTGATTAATAGCTTACTACAAACAATAGAACATTGCAAGTCTTTAACTCTTCAATTTTTCCATTCCCATATCCAAATCCACGATCTCCTCTTTGGCTACCAGATCAACGGGCTTAATTTCTTTCTTTTGATATCCTCCTTTTTCAGCCAAAAGCTGATACTGATTTTTAGAGACTAGAAAGGAGTATCTGCCCTTACCATCAGTAATTTGAGTTTCCAGTAACTTGTTGAATTTAATGTCAAAGATTCTAACAATAACATAGTGAAGCGGCTCTTTAGTATTCTGGTCATAAACAATACCCCAAGACTTGGGCTTTTTGGGAACGATTAGGCGCAAAAAAATAGTAAAAAGGAAAATATGGAGCAGTATGGAGATTCCCGTAATCCAAGTTGGATAAATCAGAAAAATTAAGGTTGCGAGTATCAGACCGACATAAGAAATGACCAAGCGCAGGTTTTTAAACAAATAACCGAAAATGACTTGGCGTTCTGGCATAATTTTCTTTTCTGCTGGGTCGAGCGGGATATTGGCGGTAATGGCCGCGTCTTTGGCAGTCACTTCAACGGCTTCGCCATGGTAGAGGTCAATATACTTGGTATCCTCTTTATCGCTGGATAAATATTTGGTCGGGAAAACAAAGCCTGATTTAGTCACCGAAATATAGTATTCACCTGATTCCTTAACAATTAAAATATACCTGCCGTTTTTGTCCGTAACGCGCGTCTGGACCAAGGTATTGTCAGATTTTCTGAAAAGACGCACTACAGCCAGATCAACCGGCACCTTGGAAAGTGCATTGTAGACAACCCCCCATTTTTTCCTCTTTTTGCGAAATAGGAAAAGGAGCGGCTCCACGAATATTAAATGAAGATACGGCAATAAATAGCTGGTGAGCAAGATGGCCATTGGAATAGTATTCATCACTGCCACGGCAATCAAAGCCGGGGTTATATAGTTTGTTGTGACTTTCTGCGCTTCTGGCGTAACTAATATTTCAATAATTGAATTGACAATGGGAATGGGCGTGAGACCTGGCGGAGTCGGCGGCGTTCCACAGTTTGGACCTGTGCAGGCTGGCGGAGGCGTAACTGTTCCACAACCAGAACCAGTGCAAGGCGGTGGTGTTCCACAGTCAGGACCCGTACAAGGTGGCGGAGGAGGAGGTGGCGTAACTTTGCATTCATCGCCGACGCAAGGAGGCAAAGTCGCTTCACAGGCGCTTTGGCAAGAAGCCAGATTACTATATGGACCGCTGTATCCAACGCTACATTGTCCGGTTGTTAAATTGCAGGAATATCTGGCCAAGCGAGGTGGATTACAAAGACCGCCTTCCAAAATCAAACCTGCGCAGCAATTACCATTGCCATAGACAATAGCGCTCAGTCCTGGGCCGGCGCATTTACAAGCACTTTGGCAATCAGACAAACTACTATATGATCCGCTAGAATTTGCAAAACAAGAACCATTTTGTGTATTACATGAATATTTTTGAATTAAAGGAGCTTCACCTACCGGGTTTGATACGGCATTAGTGGTAAAAGTTACATTATCTTCTGTTAATCCGCTGGCAATATTTGTGATAACAGCTCCTTCTGAACCCGCTCTAATCTGAGCTGAAAAAATAATAGTTACCGAAGAAGAAGGCGGTAAAAAATTAAGTTTCAAAGAAAGAGTTTGACCGACATGAGTTTCGCTTACTGCTGCTGAAATTTTATTATCATTAATTTTGGCGCTTCCGCTGATATATGAAAGATGAGAATCTAAAATATCAGTAATCACTATATTATTAGATGCGCGCATTGCATCATTGTTCTGGATTTCTATAGCGTAAGTTAATTTATCTCCTACCTCAACTAAAACTCCGCTTTCGTTAAAGTCTGACATTTGAGCTGATCCAAAATGATTTACACCGGTAATTCCAAAAATTAAAACAGCCAAAATAATAAATTTTAAAATAATCAAACCAATTGTTCTTAAAAACGCTTTTTGACTAGCCAGGTGTATTGCACGATGTCTCTGATAAGAATCTTTGTAGGTTCCATTATCATCTCTATCAGAATTGTTGGCGAAAACTAAAGCTGGTTCCTTTGTCAGAATAGACCAAATTAGACTGCGGTATTTTTTTTCTTTTGACCTTATCCTTAAATATCGAATAGAGCTATAGAGCGAAATAAAAAGATAGGCGAGTAAAACAAACAAGATAATATTTATAAACACAGAAAATTCTCGCAATAAAACAACATACCTTGATTCATTTATTTGACTAGTGGCTGCCCAAGCCCTTGTAAAAAATTTATCAATAAAGCTACGAACTGATAAGCCGGACTTATTGATTGCCACTCCTTTTGTAGCACTAAGGGTTGTCGGGTTTGAAAAAGTGCTGCTATATGTTGGTTCTGAAAAATCAGTCTCAACGTAGTTGCCATTTCTGGCTTTAACTGCAAATCCATATTGAGTATTTGGCGCTAAGGTCATGTTTACTTGACCAGAAACAATGTCAATTGGAGCGCCTGACACTATAATGCCATTTCCGCCTCCCCAATTTTTATAATCCAACCAGACTAAATCAACACCAAAACTTCCGTCAGCTTTTAAATATTGGCCACTATTCATTTCCTTGATCAGATATTCGGTGCTAGGTGGATTGCCGTCATTTGGCATTATATTCAAATGCATGCTAGTAGCTGAGATGTAACCAATAGAAGGAGGCGTTGGCACTTTGGCCAGAGTATAACAGCTGGCAGTACCAGAAGCACCTGATTCACCAGAACCGTTAAAGGCAGTGACATGGCGGTCAACATATTCAGTATTTGTCTCTAAATTAGTTTCGTCAAAATGATCCAAATTTGTGGTAATTTCATCACCCGTGTCTAAAATTTTTCCGCCCGGTCCATAGAGACGAAAGCCAGTTTCATTATTGGCAGTGTCAGTAAAATGCCAACGGATAGTATCTGGAAAAATAGCTTCGCAATAAAAATCAGAAGGTGTTGAGGGACCAACACTGGGTGGAGTTGAACCCTGTATGGCAGTAAAATGCAAAAAGTCATAAGTAGAGGCCCAGAGATCCATATAGGTAGAGCTCCTGTCGCCACTGCCTACCCAAAGACGATCATTAAAAATCGCTGAAGAAAAAAAATCTCTCGGACCCCAGTCGGCTGCAGGGGTTACTTCCGTCCAGCTAGTACCATCAATTGATGAATATACATCATTTAAAAAATCTGGAGTTGCCTGACCGCCGAAAACTAACATTTGGCCATTATAATTAAAGCCGCCAAAAGTCAGTCTCCCGGCCCAGCTGGCACTTGGTGTCAACTGTGTCCAGCTAATGCCGTCTGCTGAAACCCAAACATCATTTAAATAACCGCTTGTATACCCGCCCATTAAATACATCTTTTCACCGCTGCCATCATTATATGTAGCAATCTGATGCCCCAATCTTCCAGGCCAAGCAGCGGTATTTGTTTCTAGCGTCCAAGCGATTCCATTAGTTGATGAATATACATCTTTCGGAAAATTACCACCCGCCGCATTATAACCGCCCGCAAACCACATTTTATTATTATAAACAGCTACTGCTGGTTCATATCTTGCGGTCCAGGGCGCAGCCGCAGTTGTCTGAGTCCAATTTACGCCATCTGAAGAATACCAAACATCATTTAAACGATTACCAGCAGAGCATGCTCCTGTGAAACCAGCCATTGCCTTACAACCGCCAATAATCCAAATTTTATTATCATAAACCAAAGCCTTGTGTCCCCAACGACCGCTCCAGGGCGGAGCAGGATTAGCACAATTTATACCTTGAACTGCATTTGTATATGACCCTGCCTCGCAAGTCCAATTAACTCCGTCAGTTGTTGCCCAAACATCACTAGCTAAATGCCCGGGATTTTTTACCAGTCCTCCGAATATATACATTTTTTTAGGCAGAGGTCCTGGCCCGTCAGGATCAAAAGCAACCATGGGTACATCCCAGCGAATACCATAAGGTGGCCCATAATTTAGACCCTTGAGCGACCAAGATATGCCGTCTGGTGATGACCAAACATCATTTATTCTCTTATAATCATAGCCTTCTCCGCCTAAAACCCAAAGTTTAGATCCTGTTCCATCATTAAATACAACACTCTTAAGATAATATCTGGGTACCCAACTGGTCCATTTTATTGGTAAAGCATCACTGACTGGGGCATCAGCAGGATCTGAAACCAAACTCCAGGTCAAACCATCGCTGGAATTCCAAACATCATTGTAATAAGTATTAACATCAACACGTCCGCCCATTAACCACATTTTTATTCCACCTCCATCATTATAGACAACACTTGATTCTGCTGTTCTTGTTGGAAAAGCCGCGCCAGCTGTTTTTAATGTCCAGGCGATACCATTAGTTGAATACCAAACATCATTTACTGCAGTACCCGGTACATTTCTGCCTCCGATAACCCACATTTTCTCTCCCGTGCCATCATCATATGTTAATAAAGAATAAATAAGACGCGCAGTCCAAGCAGCCGAAGCGGTGGCCTGTGTCCAACTTGAACCATTAGCAGAGTGCCAAACATCATTACTTGTAGTCGCGCAAGTTCCGCTGCCAGCAACTAAAGTCGCGCATCCGCCAGTTATCCAAAGCTCATTATTATAAACAGTCAAGCCAAAATCAGCGCGAACAGACCATGGCGCTGAAGCAGTCTCCTGAACCCAGTTGATGCCATCGCTTGATGACCAAACATCATTTAACAAACTGTAAGTAACGGGTCCGGTAGTATTTGCTAATCCACCCACTACCCATATTTTATTATTAAAAACTGCGGCGCTAAAATTTGTACGAGCCTGCCATGGAATTATTGTATTTACTTTTGTCCAATTTAAGCCATCAGCCGAACTCCAAACCTCATTATTGAAATAATCATCATTGTTGGTAAGTCCTCCAATCACCCACAATTTACCCTTAAACGATAATGCGACATGACCACGCCTTGGTTCCCAGGCAATATCCTGTAATGATTTTTTGACCCAGACATCGCCAACGCTGGGATTGCAGGTATATGTTTCGCCCGTGGCCGAATCAGTAGCCAAGACCGTGACATCGTTTTGCCCAAGATGGTTTATATCAGTGATTAACTGTCCACTATAATCACTACCGCCTGTATTACTCAATATTATAGTTGAATAATTTACATTATTTTGTTCAAATTCTGCCTGCACAGAACCAGCGACCGGGGTAAAGCTAACACTTGCATTAACAGTAATTGAACCTCCTACATCTTGATTAATAGGGCTCAAACTGCAAAATATTTTCTTGGTTTGATAGCCAATAGACAAATCAAGAATTGCCGGCGTAACAAAATTATCAATAGTACTTAATTCTGCCCTCCAGCGCAGATCGTTTCCCCGAGAAGTAAAAGCGTGCCAACTGCCAGGAGTTATAGATTCCCAAGTCGCACCGCCATCATTGGACAGAAAATAATTAATTGTTTGGCCGTTTAAGACTTCAGTTCTGTCTAATTTAGCTTCGGTCACGTAATCCGTAGTTGAGTTAACATTAATTGATTGGAGTACTGATGAAGTATCAAAATCCAAACGTCCTTTGGCGAAAAAAATATCAGCATCACTTAATATAGCATCAGCTGCATCCCAGGTGATATAAGCATTATCATCCGAACCTATCTGCATGACTGAATGCTGCCATATTCGCCAGGGCTGATAATTAACGTGATTATAACCTAATTGAACTCCATTAAGCTTTGTCCAGCCCATTCCAGAAGTCCACTTGCTGAAATAATCTCCTACATAACCTCCGGGAAATTCGTGCCAACTTACATAAGGAATATCCAAAGAATTAATCTCCAAATACATTTCATTGCCATTAACAGCGGGATTATTGGATATATTATCAAAACCAGGCGTCCCATCCATTTTTACCCAATTATTTGTAAGTGAGCTCCATCTGGTAAAATAAGTATCATTTGCCGGAGAAGCATATCTAAAAATTATATAAGGATTATTAAGTGAATCCAGCGCCATATCATTAGGATTTATGGAACTGGAGACTAAACCAGCTGTTACATTTTCAAGGCCTGGTATTCCGACCATATTAGTCCAGCCAGTGCCGGGGGTCCACTTAGTAAATATAAGATCATTTTTTCCACCATTATTTTGCGCCCAAATTATAAATGGTATGTTATTAATCGTGTCTAGCGCTAAATTATTAGAATCAGAAATTAAAACTAGAGGATCTGCGGATATTTTTTCAAAACCCGGCACACCGCTCATTTTTGTCCAGCCAGTTCCGGGAGTCCATTTGGTAAAATAAATATTATTTGTTGTTGTTTCCCATAAAATATAGGGGTTATAACTAGCATCAATTTCAAAATTAGGCAATCTGACTGAATCAAGCGCTGCATCATCAAGTCTTTCACTCCCCGCTATGGTGCCAGCCATATTTGTCCAGCAACCTGTGATTCCTGCTCCGCAAACTGCAGGTAGTGCATTTGGTGTCCATTTACTAAATTTAATATCAGTAATGGGTGTTCCTGTTCCAATCCAGATTACCATTGGATTTCCATTGGCATCAAATTGAATCTGTTGTGAGTATGATCTGGCAAGCCCGGCCTCTAAAATATCATAGCCAGGCAGTAAATTCCCCTTCATATCTGTCCAGCCAATTCCGGTTGTCCACTTGCTTATTATTACAGAAGGCCCGGCTGCATTATTATAAGCTACGTAGGGTATTACATTCGCAGGATTTCGTTTATCTAATTTTATCTGAGGTCCAAATTGATGGCCGACTAAGGAGCGGCCGGGATTATTATCCATGTCAGTCCAGCCTATGCCCGGTGTCCATTTAGTAAAAAAGGTATCAAATCCTAAATTTTCGTCATAAGCAATATAAGGATTATTATTGGGATCGAGATCCATTGATGGTCTGCCAGAAGTTAAGGCAGGGTTGTTAGTCAATTGGTCGAAAAATTGCGTTCCATCCATGCTTCTGAAAGATCCGCCAGATAAGGTGGCAATATTATTTGCAATATCCCAGTACCCAGTAGTATTTACCGCATCTTTATAAGTTACTGTTGTAAAATTTTCGGTGTAACTATAACTTCCCGCCCTTGCTTCTTCTGATTTTTTAAATTCATAATTAATAAATGAACTAACTATAAACAAAATTAAGGCCAAAATCAAAATTGGCCTTATATTAATAAAAGACTTTAAGAAAATTAGCTTTCTTAAGCGATTTTTCATGAAATTATGTAACTTTTTTATCTAAATATATTATACAATATTTAAATAAATCAAACAACATAAAAATCCCCAAGCTTGGGGATTTTTATGTATATAATAATTAGGATTTAGCAAGTCCCACATCCAGATCCACAATTTCCTCTTTGGCCACCAAATCAACGGGTTTAATTTCTTTCTTAATATAGCCGACTTTTTCAGCTAAAAGCTGGTACTGGTTTTGGCCGACTAAGAACGAGTACCTACCTTTTCCGTCAGTCACCTGGGTTTCCAGGAGCTTGTTGAATTTCATATCAAAAATTCTGACAATGGCGTAGTGTAACGGCTCTTTTGTCTTTTGGTCATAGACAATACCCCAGGACTTGGGTTTGCCTGGCACAATCAGACGCATAAAGATGGTAAAGAGAATAATATGGAAGAGAATTGAAATTCCAGTAATCCAAGTTGGATAAATTAAAAAGATTAAACCAGCCAGAATCAAGCCGACATAAGAAACGATCAAGCGCAAGTTTTTAAATAAATAACCAAAAATGACTTGGCGCTCAGGCATGATTTTCTTTTCAGACGGATCCAGAGGTATGTTGGCGGTAATGACCGCATCTTTGTCAGTTACTTCAACGGCTTCACCATGATAAAGGTCGATATATTTAGCGTCTTGTTTGTCAGAAGATAAATATTTTGTCGGAAAATAAAAACCGTTTTTGATAACGCTAATATAATATTTCCCCGCTTCTTTAATAATAAACATATATCTGCCTTGTTTATCCGTCACTCTTGTTTGTAATAATTTATTGTCTTTTGCTCTAAATAATCTTACAACTGCCAAATCAACCGGCACCTTGGAAAGCGCATTATAGACAACCCCCCACTTTTTCCTCTTTTTGCGAAATAGGAAAAGGAGCGGCTCCACGAATATTAAATGAAGATACGGCAATAAATAGCTGGTGAGCAAGATGGCCATTGGAATAGTATTCATCACTGCCACGGC
>CAIXNZ010000105.1 GCA_903920975.1 Candidatus Falkowiibacteriota bacterium
AATTTATTTTGTCTTTTGTCATTTGAATTTTGTCATTAATTAGGTGTTTTCTAATTTTAAATCTTTCTTAATAATTCCCATTAAAACTCCTAAACCCCACAAAACCACAATTAATTTTATAAGCCAGCCGAAATAAGGGATCAAACAAAGCAAATAAATAATGACTAAGCCGCAGATCATTGACCACAAAAGAGGTATTTCTATTTTCTTCTTTATTAAGCGGATCAATTTTTCTCCCAGATAAATACCAACAAATATTTTAGTTAAATATAAAATAATTCCGTAAAGCACGCCCATAATCACTGCCAGCGGCAAGCCAATAATAGTAAAGGCCATAATGACCAAGGCAATAGGCGTCACAATCAAGTAAACCAAGCCTTTCAAAATTGCCATTAAAATATTTTTATCAATTTGTTTCTCAACCTTTAAAGTATAATCTTTGAAAATGATAACCAGTACCAAACCGACAACTAACGCCCCCAAAAGACCGGCAATCCACCAAGTCAAAAAGAATAAAGAGAATTTTTGTTTTACTGGCGATTTTGTCTCCATTTGCCAGGCAGTAAACTTTTCTTGATTGCCAATCTTGGCGCCTGTTTTTATCTCAGCTGTTCGCTTCGCAGTGTATTCCAAATTCCCATGAATGTTAGCTTGAGGATATAAAATCAGATTACCAGCAGGTTCCATGGCCAAATAAGCAGAGCCTAAAATTTCGCCATTCAGACTGAGATTGCTGGCTCCGCCATAAATATTTTTATTAATTTTACCGTTAATTTCTAGATTGCTGCCAGCCACAATTAAACTTTGCCCGATCTCGGCTCCTGCTGAAATGGTTACCATCTCACTAATAATTGTAACATTTTTATCAACTTTGCCATTGAGAATGACTGTCCTGGCAATAACCCGCAAATTACCCTTGATTTCCGAATTTATTACCACCTTAGAACCAACTGCTATAACATCCCCATCAACGGGTCCGGAAATATCAATATTTAAACCAGCCAAATACACATCATCTTTCATCTGCGCTTTGAGATTCAAATTCTCGCCCGCTGCATAATAAATATTTTCAAAAACCAAATTTTCAGGCAGAAAGATATTTACTGGTTCTGTTTGCTTTTCCCATTGGGCTAAACAGCTGGAGGCAATTACAAAGGATAAAACAATGATAACTAAGGCTGATAAATAGGGTTTTTTTGCTAATTTTTGATAAAATTTCATACATTGTAGATTAATAATTTAAAACTATTAGATACCTATATAAAATTTTTGACAAAATGTTGATTTTTATATTATAATTAAGGTATAAATTATACTAATTTAAGTATATAATTTTTAATTAATTAAAGCAAAAATTATGCCTATACTGGCTATTATTCTTATTATTGCTGCGGCAATTGTACTTTGGCTGGTTGCAGTTTATAACAGCCTAATAAAAAGTCGCAACCGAGTGGATGAAGCTTGGTCTGATATTGATGTACAATTAAAAAGAAGATATGATTTGATCCCCAACCTAGTGGAAACAGTCAAAGCTTATGCTGGCCATGAGAAAGAAGTCTTTCAAAAAGTGACTGAAGCCCGTTCTTCTGCCATGCAAGCAAAAAGTCTGGATGAAAAAGGCAAAGCGGAAAATATGCTTTCTTCAACTTTAAAATCTCTTTTTGCTGTCGCTGAGAATTATCCTGATTTGAAAGCAAGTACGAATTTTCTACAATTGCAAGATGAATTATCTGATACTGAAAATAAGATCCAGGCTTCCAGACGCTTTTACAATGGCAATGTCCGCGATTTCAATACTAAAATTCAGATGTTTCCTACCAACATGATAGCTACCATGCTTGGTTTTAAATCTTATGAATTTTTCCAGATTGAAAATGAAGAGGAAAAACAAGCGCCAAAAGTTCAATTCTAATCCGTTACTAATATACAAATTAGCTACGAATACTACTAATGTCTGGATCAAATTAGTTAATTATTAGTAGATTCGTAGAGTATTTGTAGATTCGTATCCTATGTATCAACAAATTGACTCTAATAAAAGAAAGACAGTCCTTTTAATGACCATTTTTATTGTTTTTGTTTTATTTATTGGCTGGCTTTACGGCCAAATAACTGGAACCGGTTATGACGGCTTAATTATCGCCATTATTCTTTCCTTTATCATGACCTCTCTTAGTTATTTTGCTGGCGATAAAATTGCCTTAGCAACTGCAGGCGCTAAGCCAATTTTAAAAGAAGATAATCCCTATGTTTACCGTATGGTAGAAAATCTCTGCATAACTGCCGGGCTTCCGCTGCCAAAAGTCTATATTATCAACGATCCTAATATTAATGCCTTTGCCACTGGCCGTGATCCTCAGCACGCTTCCATTGCCATCACCCAAGGCGCGATTGATAAATTAGCCAATGAAGAGCTGGAGGGAGTCATTGCTCATGAACTCTCTCATATTAAAAACTTTGACATACGTTTAATGATGGTCATTATTGTTTTAGTAGGCATTATTGTTTTAATTTCTGACTGGTTAATGCGCGGCTTTTTCTGGCGCAGAAGTGATAACCGGGATAGAGGCGGACAAATTGGCATTATTTTATTAATTGCCGGTATAATTCTTGCTATTCTCTCCCCTTTAATTGCCCAGCTTATTCAGCTGGCTATTTCTCGCAAAAGAGAATTTTTAGCTGATGCTGACGGCTCTTTATTAACCCGTTATCCACAAGGCTTAGCCAATGCTTTAGAAAAAATTTCTCAAGAAAATAAAATGCCCATGCGCAGAGCAAACAATGCTACTGCCCATTTATACATTGCAAACCCATTTGGCCAGACCAAAAAATTTTTAAGCAATCTTTTTTCCA
>CAIXNZ010000106.1 GCA_903920975.1 Candidatus Falkowiibacteriota bacterium
GAAAAAAGCCAAAGAGGACTATAAGGTACAAGCCACGAAAGAGAGTTCTGAAGAAGACTTAGACATTCCGCCGTTTATCAGAAAAAAAATGATGTAATAATAATATAATAAAAAATTCCCCTCAAAAAAAGGGGATTTTTTATTTAGTGATAAAGTTGAAAGTGGAAAGTGATAAAGTTGAAAGTGGAAAGTTATAAAGTCTTACTTTATGAACTTTATAACTTTATAAACTTTATAACTTTATAAACTTTATAACTTTCAAACTGTACGAATAATTATCCACAGGCCTTTTAATAATTTTTTTACGACACACGCAAAAGGCTTGATTTTGGGCAAAAAAAACAAAAGAAATCACAAATTGTTAAAGATTTGACAAACACCATATCTAGTATAAAATTAAGAGTAGGATACACTAAATATAGTATCTTAAATTTTGTAGAGCAAAACTCTTGGCAATACATTTTGCTCTCTAAAAATATGAAATGTCCAGTTTGTAACTATAAAGAGACAAAAGTTATTGATTCCCGCGTGGCTTTAGACGGAATTACGGTCAGACGCAGACGTGAATGTTTAAAATGCGGTTTTCGTTTTTCTACATATGAAGAGGTGGAATTGCTTGATTTAACAGTTTTAAAGCGCGATAGCCAAAAACAGGCTTATTCTCGCGAAAAGTTGGAGCAGGGGCTGCATAAAGCCCTGGAGAGAAGGCCAATTAGCGAAGAGCAATTTCGCATGCTGGTTAATAAGATTGAAAGGGATATACAGGCGCTTAGAAAAAATGAGATTTCCAGCCAGGAAATCGGCGAGATTGTCATGAAAGAATTAAAAAAGAAAGATCCAGTCGCTTATATCAGATTTGCCTCTGTTTACCGCTCTTTCCAGGACTTAGAGAGTTTTCAAAAGGAAATAAACGTGGTTTTCAAAAGCAAAAAGAAGAGTAAATAAATTAATATATAATTTAGTCAGTATGGGTAAGATTAATAAGCTTAAAAAACGAGATGATCGCATTGTTGATTTTGACCTAAGCAATGTTGAAGCCGCGATTTACAAAGCCATGGAGGCCGTGGGAGATCCGAATAAAAAGAAAGCCAAAAAGATTGCGCTTGATGTTGAAAAAGAATTAAATAGGAAATTTCACGAAAGAAGCATCCCGGCTGTTGAAGAGGTCCAGGATTTGGTTGAAGTTGCTTTAATTAAAAATAAGCAGATTAAAACGGCCAAGGCCTATATTTTGTATCGCGATCAGCATGCCCAGATTAGAAATTTGAAAGCCATGATAGATTCTGATTCTTTGATTGAGGGTTATTTATTCCAAAGCGACTGGCGAGTTAAGGAAAACAGCAATATGGCCTATTCATTGCAGGGTTTAAACAACCATGTGGCCTCAGCTGTTTCTTCTCATTATTGGTTGCATAAAGTTTATCCGCTAGAAGTGCGCGATGCCCATATTAATGCTGATATTCATATTCATGATTTGCAGACACTGGCTTCTTATTGTTGCGGCTGGGATTTGCGCGATTTATTAATGAGAGGTTTTGGCGGCGTGGAGGGCAAAGTCAGTTCCAAGCCACCTAAGCATTTTAGAACCGCCTTGGGTCAGATGGTAAATTTCTTTTACACTGTTCAGGGTGAAATAGCCGGCGCAGTGGCCTTTTCCAATTTTGATACTTATTTGGCGCCATTTATCGCTTATGACAATTTAACTTATGGCGATGTCAAACAGTGCATTCAGGAATTTATTTTTAATATGAATGTGCCGACTCGCGTGGGTTTCCAGACCCCTTTTACTAATTTGACCCTGGATTTGACAGTGCCAGACATGATGAAAGAAGAGCCGGTTATTATTGGCGGCAAATTTCAGGATAAAACTTATAAGGATTTTCAGAAAGAAATGGATATGTTGAACACGGCTTTTACTGAGGTGATGATTGCCGGTGATGCTCACGGCCGAGTTTTTACTTTTCCGATTCCGACTTACAATATTACCAAAGATTTTCAATGGAATAATGAAGTGGTGGATAAAATCATGGAAATGACTGCCAAATACGGCATTCCTTATTTTTCCAATTTTGTAAACAGCGATATGAAACCGGAGGACGCGCGCAGTATGTGCTGTCGTTTAAGATTAGATAATCGTGAATTAAGGAAAAAGGGCGGCGGACTTTTTGCAGCCAATCCTTTAACCGGCTCAATCGGCGTGGTCACTATTAATTTGTCTCGCGTGGGCTATCTGGCAAAGGATGTCGCGGAATTTAAAGAAAAGCTAGAGCGCATGATGCAAATTTCCAAACTTAGTTTGGAATTAAAGCGCAAGGTTGTGGAAAAGTTTACTGAAGAAGGTCTATATCCATATTCGCGCTATTATTTGCAGGATATTAAAAATAAATATGGCGAATACTGGAAAAATCATTTTAATACCATTGGCATAAATGGCATGAATGAAGCAGCCTTAAATTTAATTGATAAAGATATCACAACAGCTGAAGGCAAAGATTTTGCTTTAGATATATTGAATTTTATGCGAGAAAAAATGATGGATTACCAGTTAGAAACCAATAGTTTATTTAATTTAGAAGCCACGCCAGCCGAAGGCACTTCATATCGCTTTGCCAAAGCCGATAAAGAGAGATTTCCAGACATTATTTGCGCCAATGAGCAGGCTTATCGCGAAAAAGGCGCTGAACCTTACTATACCAACTCTTCACAGCTGCCTGTTGACTTTACAGAAGATATGTTTGAAGCTTTGAATTTGCAGGATGCTTTGCAAACGCGCTATACTGGAGGTACAGTCTTCCATGGTTTTGTTGGTGAGAAAATGCCGTCTATTGAATCAACAAAAAGTTTGGTTAAAAAGATTGCCGAGAAATATCATTTACCATATTTTACAATTACTCCGACTTTCAGTGTCTGTCCGGTTCACGGCTATATAGTCGGTGAGCACTTTTTCTGCCCCAAATGCGATCAGGAAATAGGCTATATAGAAGTTAGCGCAGAAAAAAAGTTAGAATTAGCCAATAATTAATAATAATATTATATCTATTTGCTTTTAGCAGATAGTTTTAAGTAGGAAGTCTATGAATACCAAAATGTCCAGAACTCCCTGCGAGGTTTATTCTCGCGTTGTCGGTTATATCCGCCCTGTTAACCAGTGGAACAAGGGCAAGAGAGCGGAATTTTCCGATCGCAAGGAGTTTAACATGCAATTAGCCGCCTAGTTCTTTAAATTTATTTTAGTCCTTTAATTAAATGCCCCCAATTCCTTTTCTTGTCGCGGGGCTTTTTTTGTTATAAAATAGGCCTATGATAAAAATCGGCGGAATACAAAAAATGACTTTGATTGATTATCCCGGCAAAGTGGCGGCTACGGTTTTTTTGGTCGGCTGTAATTTTAAATGTGGTTATTGCCATAATCCCGATTTAGTTTTGAATAATCCAGACCATGAATTAATTTCCAAAGAAGAATTTTTCAACTTTTTAAAAAAAAGAAATGGCCTGCTGGATGGAATCTGTATTAGTGGCGGTGAACCCCTGTGTCAGGAAGAAAGGGAGTTTTTGGAATTTTTACATAAAATAAAAAAGCTGGGTTTTTTAATAAAATTAGATACTAATGGTTTTAATTGGCCGTTTTTGAAAAAAATAATAGAAGATAAGGGCTTGCTTGATTATATTGCCATGGATGTTAAAGCTTCATTGGATAGATATGGCGAACTGACCAATATTAAAAATGATTTTAGCAATATTGCCAAAAGTATCAAATTAATAATGACTAGCGGATTAGACTATGAATTTCGGACTACGGTTTTGCCGGCCTTTCATGATTTGGGAGGTTTTGAAAAAGTTTTACAGCTGATTAAGGGCGCTAAGAATTTTTATATTCAAAATTTTAATAATAGAAAAACCCTTGATTCCAGATTCAATACCGAAGCGACTTATAAACCAACAGATTTAGATAAAATGAAAGAATTGGCTCAAAAATATGTAGAGCATTGCGAAATAAGAACTTAATTAATAATTATCAATAATTTTAATTTATGAAAAGATGTAAAGAATGTGGTGTGCCATTGGAAGGATTTTTATATAAAACCATTGGCAAATTATTTGGTATTAAGCCATCTTCCGTAAATCCGGAAATTTGCAATAAATGCAGTGAACCTGAGAAAAATCAGAAATAGATTAATAGGTGCGCTGACTATTGACAAATTCTTTATTTTATGCTATGATTATTGATTAAATATAGGTTCCCTAAAAATTTATCTTTAACCTAAAAGGAGGGTGTTTATGAGACTGGGAAAAAATATGCCGAAGAAATTAGCTGATCTGGGTGGGACTTTCCAAGACGAACCGGCAAGGCCAGGATCCACCCTGTTTTTGCTGGGAGCTTCATGGGATCCCTGCGAAACCCCGCTTGTCGAAAACGGCGGCGTTTACGAAGATCCTCAATGCTCTGGCGCGTCTGCTATCGTGGATGGAGTGGTTGAGCACCTTTGCGCCGGGCTTGAAGGCGATGCCATGGAATTTTGCATCGACTTTTTGCCCAATCTTGAACCGCCAGAAGTGTCCGAGGAAGATCTAATCGAGTGCGGAGAAGAAATGATAACGGAAGCAATCATCGTGTCCAGGGATTACGACGAGCAGACTCCTGTAGCGGAAATGGCCGATGAACCCGTCGTGAGAGTAAACGGCAAGTCCTTGGCCGACTACCTTGACCCCGCCAAAAGGGTCTCCACCGGAACAGTGGCTCGGGAAGAGCGACTTTCCAAAGAAAAAACCAATGTTTTCGCGCAAGAGCGTGGTCTCCGGAATCTGAACAAAAGAAACCGAGGTCAAAAGCCCTACCACTACTGGATCGAGCATCGCCGGTTGGGCCAAAAACCCGCAGCGCTTGCGATGTAAGCACCTAAAACGGCGTGTCAGAAATGATGCGCCGTTCTTTTTTTAAAGCCTTTTCAAAAAGGCTTTTTTTTGGTAAACTTTAGTTAGTTTTAAAGTTAAAAAGTTCATAAAGTTTTTAAAGTTATTGCATATGAAAATTGAAAAATTTGAGGATATTATTGCCTGGCAAAAAAGTGAAAAATTAGTTTTTGAAATATACGACAAATTTAGACGTTGCCGTGATTATATTTTTAAAGATCAAATATGCCGCGCAGTCATTTCTATAATGAATAACATAGCTGAGGGGTTCGAGCGCAGAACAAATAATGATTTTAAAAGATTTTTATATATTGCCAAAGGTTCATGTGCAGAAGTTAGATCAATGCTGTATTTAGCTGAAGGATTTGGCTATATTACCGAAAAAGATTTTAAAAAAATACATCAAGAGGCAACTGAAATTTCGAAAATACTTTCTGGCTTTATAAAAACGCTGTAATTAAGTTCGTGAAGTTCTTAAAGTTTTTAAAGTTATAAAGTTCATAA
>CAIXNZ010000107.1 GCA_903920975.1 Candidatus Falkowiibacteriota bacterium
ATAAATATATTAATAAAAAATTATTTAAATCAGCATATAATTTTGATCGGGTAGTTTCTAATATTAAAGAAGCCAATAAGCAAGGATTTAAAATTATTTTGAATCCCGTTGTAAATCAACTGACTTATAAAACATTGCCGGCTTTTGCCAAATTTATTGTGGCAAATTTTCCTTGGTTGCAGTCAGTTTCGCTTTCTGTGGTTCAGCCACATGGACGCGCTTTAATTAATAATTATCTGCTACCTGATTATCGGGAGATGGGTAAGTATGTTACGCAATTTCGGGATTATCTTTTAAAACATTCTAAGATTAAAGTTATTAATCCATATTGCGGTTTGCCTATGTGTGTTGCGGGTTGGTTTAACTTTCCGGAAAATAACGTAGAATATATTGAAAATTTATATTCTGCACCAAAAAACGATACAAATAAAGTTCATTTGGGTGTTTGCAAACAATGCGTTTATAAAGAATTATGCAAAGGTATTTGGAGAGAATATTTAGATATTTTTGGTGAGGAAAAGATATTACATATGATTAAACCAATAAAAAATGCTACCTTTTAATTTAAAAGCCAAAATTAATTTTTTTAAATTTTTAACGATAAAATTGCCTAAAAGCGATATTTATCCCCATTATATATTACCCGAAAAATTTTCCAGACATGATATTATGGAGTTATGGAAAATTTACGCAAAAAAGGTTAAATATAGGCAGATATATAAAAATTTAGGGATTTTTATAAAGATACCATTTTGCCAAAGTAAGTGTTTCTACTGTCAATGTTTTTCCAAAATAGAAAGAAACCCGCTTATTATCGATCGTTATGTTGATTATATCTGCAAGGAATTAGAGAGTTACGCCTCCATCATGAAGGGCATAAAAATTGATTCATTGTATTTTGGTGGTGGAACTCCGAGCATATTAACGATAAGTCAAATAAGAAGAATATTTAACACTTTTTATAATAATTTTAAATTGGAAGTAGATAGCCAGATAAATTTTGAAGCTACGCCTCATTCATTAGATGAAGAGAAAATTAAGGTTTTAAAAGAACTCGGGGTAAATCGTTTAACTTTGGGTGTCCAAAGTCTTGATGAAAAAGTTTTAGATATAAATTCAAGAAATTTGCAAACAGGAAAAATGGTCAAAGAAATCGTGGCTTTGATAAAAAAATATAAAATTGACAGCTTAAATATTGATTTAATCGGAGGACTTTACGGGCAATCTTACCAGTCGTTTATGGATAGCTTAAAAAAAGTGATTGCACTAAATCCGGAGGTTTTGCATATATATCCGTTTTCTGCAGCCGAAGAAACATTATTTAGTAAGTCAGGTAAAAAGCTGTCGGCTAAAGATTTAAAATTGCGACGCTCGATGATAGAGGCGGGGAATAAGTTGATTTTGAAAAGTGGTTATAAAGAGATTAAAAATGATTCTTATGGAAAAGCAGAAAAGGGTAGGAATAAACAAGAGGCAGATAGCGCCGAGGTTAATGCTTCCATTTTAGCTCTCGGGGATAGGGCACTGGGTCATATATTTGAAGAATTAATTTATATGGTTGAGGAATCTAAGGGAAAAAAATATGCCCAAGGCGTTAAGATAGATTTAGAAGATGAAATAACTAAATATTTGCTTAATAATCTCCGCAACACTATAAATTTAGACGAATTATTCAGGGTTTTTCCAAGTTATACATTAAAAGATTTAAAGAAGAAATTAGGATATCTGTTATTATTTAAAAAAATAATTTGGCAAGGGAATAATATGATATCAAGAATAAAATCTCGTCGTGAGCAATTGGTCTATGGCAAATTTTTGTATAAAAAAAGCTATTTGGAAAAGTTATTTAAATTTTGTAAAAATGAATTTGATCCGAATTTAGATTATAGTAAAAAGCTCGATTATTTAATTGATGAGACTCAGTAATTTATTAAAATAATTATGGATACAGAAAAAATAAAAAATGATTTGAAATATTTTCAGCAATTAGTTGGTAAATATAATGATTACAATTTAAATGTATTAACAGATACTAATCCTAATCAGGAGGAAATTTTTGATTATCCTGCTATTAAGCAATTTTGGCAGAAAACTCTAGAAGATAAAGAGAAAAAAAATTATAATCTTGCCGTATATATACCATATTGCCGTTCCAGATGTTATTTCTGTCATAATGATTCTGCGGTAAAAAAAAATGATCAGGAAATTGATAAATACTTGGATTATTTATTTTTGCAAATGAAATATTTTAGCCCTCTTTTTAAAGATATCATTTTTAATAATTTGTATATTGGCGGTGGGACTCCCAGTATTTTAAATACAAAGCAATTAAAAAATTTATTACTAAATTTATTTGATAATTATAAATTTGCACAAAACGGCGTCAAAAGTATGGAATGCAATGCCGATAGTGTAACAGAAGAAATGATAAAAGTTTTAAGCAATTATAATTTTAATCGTTTAAGTTTCGGAGTACAATCATTTGATAAAAATGTTCTGCAGGCTTGCAATAGGGATTATCAGGATTTTAAAAAAGTTAAACAAGCAATTGCTTGGGCTAAAAAAGCTAATATTCATTATATTAGCATTGATTTGATGATAGGCTTGATGAAAGATTCAATACAAAGTATTTTAAATGATTTTTTAAAGACATTCCGATTAGAACCAAGCACTATTATTGCCTATTTTATGCAAGTTTCCCATTATAACAGGGAATACGTTAATCAATGCCTGGATAATGAATCGGATTTCTCACCTCGTCTGCTTTATATTAAAAGTAAATTGCATCCGCTACTTAAAAATTTATGTCAAAAATACAATTATAATTTCGATAACTTGAATTCTTATTCTGACGGAATTTGGACTTTTTCCAATAAAAATTCTCAGCCCGATATGAAAGTTAGCAATTTTGAGTCTCAGAATAATTATTCCACACTAGGTTTAGGGCGTTATGCCAGATCGTATATTGATAAGGCATTAAATTATAAAAATTTTAATATTA
>CAIXNZ010000108.1 GCA_903920975.1 Candidatus Falkowiibacteriota bacterium
GCAGACATTCTACCACTGAACTACTACCGCAAAAATAATTTTTAATTAACAATTGTCAATGATTAAAACAAATTATAAAATTTTACTTAGATTATTAATAATTTTAGCTATCTTCAGTAGTTTTGTCAATTCTGCATTGGCGCAAGAATCTCCTTTTGGCGATAATCAAGATACAAATACGCCCAATTTGAGTCAGATTCAATTTTTACAGCCCTCTGCTCAGCAAACTCAGACAATTTCTGATACAGTGCAAGCCGTAACACCGCCTGAAAATATTGCTGATACCAACGAGATTGTTTTAAATACTCTGGCTCAAAGTTTTAAGCAGGCAGAAATTTATAAAGGTCAAAAGATAAAAGTTTTTGATAATAAATTTGTTTTTAATATTGATAAAAAAATATTAAACACGGCCGCGACTTTGGATCTGAAAGAAATAATATTATCACCCAATAGCCAAATGGCTCCTAAAAATGGTTTTCAATTAGCCAGTAAAATCTATGAATTTAATTTTGTGGCCGCAGAGCCGATTGTTTATAACAAAACTTTTTGGATTTCCATTAAATATGATTCAGCGGATTATTTTAGAAAAAATTTATATTATTATGATGAGGCAAAAAATGAATGGGTAGGGATTAAGGGAATCATCAGTAATGGGGCAAGTAAAATAATAGCTAATATATCAATGAATCGCGCCAAAGTCGCCATTTTGGAAAGCATTGATATCATGACCGAGGGCTATGCTTCCTGGTATAAATATAAGGGCTGTAATTGCGCTGCTTCGCCGGATTATCCAAAAGGCACCAAACTTAAAGTTACTAATTTAGCAAATAATAAGTCAATAATAGTTAAAGTTAATGATTGGGGACCAGATCGCAGTGTTCATCCCAATCGAGTCATTGATTTGGATGTCGTGGCTTTTAAACAGATTGCCAAAAAATCTCAGGGTTTGTGCCAAGTTAAAGTTGAGCCGTTAACAGTGGTGGAAAGCGCTGTAAAATAATAATTATGATTCATTTAAAGAAAATCAGTAAAATTTTTTATCCCAAAACGGTTGCCTTAAAGGATATAAATCTGCATATTCGTCCTAAAGAATTTGTCTCTATCGTCGGTCAAAGCGGGGCAGGCAAAAGTACAATAATTAAAATTTTGACGGCTGAAGAAAAAGCCACGCACGGCGATGTGATTGTGGGCGGTTGGGATATAACCGATATTAAGCGAAGAGAAGTGCCTGTGCTGCGCCGTCAAATCGGCGTGGTTTATCAGGATTTTAAATTATTGCCCAGAAAAACAGTTTTTGAGAATGTGGCCTTTGCCATGGAAGTTTGCGGCATTTCTAATAAACGAATAAATAATGTCGTGCCTCAGGTTTTGAAAATTGTGGGCTTGAAAGATAAATTGGATCGTTATCCGCATCAAATTTCCGGCGGCGAAATCCAGCGCGCGGCCATTGCCCGCGCCCTGGTGCATCGTCCAAAAATTCTTCTAGCTGATGAGCCAACAGGGAATTTGGATAGTTTGAATACCAAAGATATTATTGACTTGCTTTTAAAAATTAATGAGTTTGGTACCACCATAGTTTTGGTCACCCATAATAAAGATATTGTTAATCGTTTGAAAAAAAGAGTGGTGCTTTTGGATAACGGACAGATTGTTAGTGATGAGGAGGAAGGAAAATATATTTTGTAGAAATAAGAAATTAGTTAATGAAGCGAAACGCCCCATTACGATGTCACCCTGATCCTTCGGCTAGCTCAGGATAAAGTTAAAAGTTTATGGTGAGCGTAGTCGAACCAAAGGGTGTCATCATGGTTCGAGAACCTCACCATGACAAGAAAAAGGGCGTTTTGCCCAAATGTATTCAATAAATAAAACAATTTACCGATAAATCAAACCAAATATGTCTTCAATTTTAAGAGTAATAAAATTTGCCACCCAAGATTTTTTCAGAAATTTTTGGTTATCTTTTGTGACGCTGACAATTTTGGTCTTAGCGCTTTTTTCTATTAATCTGCTGATAATTTTTAATATGGTCGCTAAAAGCGCAATTACTGCCATTGAAAACAAAATTAATATTAATGTATATTTCAAGCCGGAAATTCCCGAAGATCAGGTCCAAACCGTAAAAAATTATTTGCAATCATTAATTCAGGTCAGAGAAGTAGCTTATATTTCTAAGGAGCAGGCCCTAGATGATTTTAAAAACAGGCATAAAGATAATCCCAAAATTTTGGCTTCTTTGGATGAATTAAGTAAAAATCCTTTAGGCGCGTCGTTAATTGTCACGGCCAAAAATACCAGTGAATATCCGAAAATTTTAGAGTATTTAGCTGATCCGCAATATAACAATATGATTGAAAGCAAAAATTTTGACGACCACCAATTGGTTATTGAAAGAATCAGCGATATAACTCAAAAGGTAAATACTGGAGTAATCGCAGTGGCTCTGATATTCACCATAATTTCACTTTTAATCATCTTTAATGCCATTAGAATGGCCATTTATACGCACAAGGATGACATTACAGCCATGAAACTGCTGGGAGCGACAAATTGGTTTATTCAGGGTCCTTTTCTGCTGGAAGGCGTTCTTTTCGGCCTTTTATCGATTATCATTACAATTATCATTGTTTACCCGCTCATTGGGTTTATCCAACCGTATATTGGCTCGCTTTTGCAAACAGATTTTAATTTGCTTAATTATTTCAATCAGAATTTTGTGATGATTTTTGGGCTGGAATTGCTGGGAGCGATTGTAATTAATTTGCTTAGCAGTTATTGGGCGGTGAGTAAATATGTGAAAGTATAAAAAAGTTCTAGCGTTACATAAACTACGTAGGGACGGGTTTAAAACCCGTCCCTACTTTTATATAAATCAAACTAGAACTTTTTTATTAGCTTAAAGATAGCGCATTGTGTTTGCAGGCAATAATACAAGCTCCGCATTCAATACATTTATCTTTATCAATTTTTACAACATCGCCTCGGGTGATCGCTCCAATGGCACAAGCTTCCACACAGCCAGTACAGGCTTTACCGCAACAGCAGCTTGAGCACTTACCGTCTTTCCAGCAGCACTTTTTATAGTCTATTTTTATTGGCATTTATTTTTTATTAATTTTCTTTAGTAAAATTGCGCTTAAGACAAAAGCAATAGTAAAAAATATGGCGCCGAAAAAACAAGGAGTATAGATTGGATTGACCGGAGTGGCGCTAATAACACAGCCCGTTGTGCAGGCCTTATTATTCAGATAATTAATTAATTCCCAGGTAAAATTTCCCCAGGCAAAAAGCGTGCCGCCAAGCAAAATTATAAATTGGGCGATAATGATTTTTTTCATAAGGTTTATTTATTTTATTTAGATGTTAAGATTGATAAAAGTAAAACGCCGCCAATAGCTAGAATTATACCAATAATCTGATGTGATTTTAATTTTTCTCGATTAACGCAAATACCAAGAGCAGAGGCCAAGACAATATAACTTTCAGAAATTGAAGCGGCTATGGAAATGGGAATAAAAGTCGTGGCATAACCAAAAGCGATCCAAGCCGCATTATCAATCACGCCTGTGGCAAAAATTAAACTGGGAGATTTTTTTAAATCAGGCCAAATATTTTTAAATTCATGTTTATATATTAAGATAATCGCAGTAACAAGCGCGGCAGCAGTATGGGTGAACCAGATTGTCATGAGCGGAGATATTTGTTGGCTGGAAATACCGATTAAAAAATTTGTTAAGGCCATGCCAATTGCGCCCACGCCAGCCAGGATCACGCCTTTTTCGTAAATTCTTTTATGATAATGCAAATGCGTATGGTGCATGGTGACGGCTAAAATAATGCCAATGAAAATTACAGCGATTAAAAGCCATTGCAAGGGGATTAATCTTTCGCCGGCCAGAATCACGCTCAAGCCAACAGTAATTGGCAATTCAATACCCAATAAAGGCTCAACAATACAAATTTTACCTTGTCGCAAGGCCTCAAAATCAAACAGGGCAGCAAATATAACTATGACGCCCAATAAACCCAAGAGCAGCCAGTTTACTGGTTTTAAACTAAAAATTTCATGTTGAACAAAGGGAAAAAGTATAACCAGTCCGGTTATACCAATAAAAAAAAGAGTTTTGTAGCTGTCGACTATTCTGGTTACTTTTTGAATAAAAAAATCACCAAAACCCCAGCAAAGCAGGGCAGTGAGGGCGAGGATAATTCCTAGAAAATTATGCATAGAGAAATAATTTTCGGGGTTAGTAGACAAAGTTAGTATTAGAATAAAAGCAGAACAGCGATGGCTAAATAAAAAAAGTACAAAAGAAAATAATATTTTTCCTTTATCTTTTTCAGATTAACTATTAGGAAAAAAATCAACCCAAATATCAGTGACAACAACCAAAGCTCTTTTTTTAAGAAAACCATGGGCACTAACAAGAAAGCAAAAAATATCATAAAACCAATTACTCGCCTTCCCAATTTTTCACCCATGATAACACAAAGAGTATAAATCTGATCTTTTTTATCACCATTATAATCTTTTAAATCTTTTAGATTAAAACTTAAACCCAGAATCACTAGCAAGCCCAAAACAAAACGTAAGGGAAGATCATTAAGATTAAGCGTGTCTGAAGCAAAGAAAAAACCCAGCAAAATCATTAAGACACCATTGGCCGCCACCAGCAAATTATTAATTAACACATATTTTTTCCATCGCCAGGGCGGTGCTGAATAAATATAATAAATGGCGGAAAAAGCCAGGAAGAAAATAAAAGTATACCAACCGAGCACCAAACCACCGCAAACAATCTGCCAGAGAAAAAATAATGACAGATTAAGCAGATCGCTTTTAGCTAATAAACCAGTTACAAACGGCCGATTGGAATTGGAAATTAAATCTATATCCTGATCATGCCAGTCATTAATTATCACGGCCAAAAGCCAGGCAGAGGCGAAAGTCTGACCAAAAATCAACAATGAAATAATATTAAAAAAATTATGTTGCCAACTATAAAATCCCAGATAAAAACTTAAAAGCATGCCCACGCCGCTTAAACTCAAAAAAAATAGCATTCTGAGTAGACGCATATTTTTCACTACAGCCCAAAACTTTTTTTTATTCTGGAGCCAAAAAAGTAAAATGCTCAACCACCAAATCAGTAATAGATATATTAACGACATCTTAAAATTGAAAGCTGTTTCCAAATCAGTAAATAAATATCCCTTGGCCCAAGCCATAAATCCGGCTGAGCGCCCCCAAAATTCCTGATTAGTTGCTGTTGAAATTGGGATCTGATTTCCAGCCATTATCAAACTGGGCAGACTCAAGAAAATAAAAATTATCAAATAAGAACCGACTGTGCCTAAAAATGTTTTTACTACTTTTCCGCTTTTGAGCCAGAAAAAAATCGCCACGCCAAGCAAAATAAAAAAAACTTCAAATCTAATACCAATTGAAACGCCGGTATCGTATAGTGAACCGCCCAGATGCAAAAAACGCCAGGCCAGAGCCGGCAGGTCAACAAAAAAATAAGCTATTTGCCAACCATGACCCTGGGTATAAAACAAATCAATAATTGGCGTGAGAAAAATAATCGGTGAAAAATAAACAGTCAGATTAAAAATAGACCACGGCTTAGATTTAAGCAGCACCGACCAAAACAAAATCAGAGATAATAATAAGAATAGATAAGAAAATGGAAAATGAAAAAAATAACCCCAGACTGAAAAAAGATCAAAACTCTGACCTTGTGGATGAGAAGAAAAATTTTCAATCAAAGTCCGTAAAAAAATAATCAGCCACCAACATCCGACCACTTGCCAGAGTGGCAAATTTTTGTTTTCCAGCTTCTCAATTATTTTTTTTAACATTATTTTAATTATTATTAATCTAATTTTCTAAATTAATCATAACCTTTTTAGGCCCAAAAAACAAGAATTTAAAAGACGCTACGAAATAAATAGTAGCGTCGTTTTCATTAAGCGGGAAAACAACTTCCTAGAAAATTATGCATAGAGAAATAATTACTGGGGAGAAGGGATTCGAACCCCTGAATGGCGGCTTCAAAGGCCGCTGCCTTACCACTTGGCGACTCCCCAAGATAAAGTAATTATTAATATTTTATCAAAAAAAATGCCCTCAGTCAACCTTTAACAATGAATTATTTGGTTTTATGATATAATGAATACAGATTTAAGTTTTAATTTAAATTTATGGACGACGTAAATTCAGAAAGAATTATAGAAGCACTCAATTATTTAAAGGAATATGGTGCCAAAAAGGAAGATTTGCAAAGATTGGTCAGCAAAGAAGAATTGGAAATCTTTAAAAATCAGATTTTACAAAAATTAGAGAATTTACATCAGTAACTATCAATAATCTTTTTTAACTTATTCAAAAAATCGTTCCGTAGCGTGGAGCGATTTTTTATTTAGAATATTATTTTGCCAGCGGCAAGCTGAATTTGAAATTTGCGCCATGTCCGGGTTCTGATTCCACCCAGATTTTACCGCCCATATTTTCCAGAATAATTTTTGTAATGTACAGGCCCAAGCCGGTTCCTTCCTGCTTTCTGGCAAAGCCAGTGTCTAATTGCGAAAATTTTTGGAAAAGCTTGTCTTTTTTGGCCGGATCAATGCCCGGTCCCTGATCCAGGACGCTAAAGATAAATTGCTTGTTTTTTGTTTCTCCAGAAATAAATATCTTACTCTTTGGCGGGCTAAATTTTAAGGCATTATCAATCAAATTATAAATTGCTTCCTGGATTCTTTCAGAGTCTACTTTTACGATTATGGGTTTGTCCGGTTTATGACAAACTATTTGGACTTTTTGTTTCTCGGCCATGGCCTTCAGAGAGTCAACTACCTGGGGTATAATAGAACATAAATCCGTTTCTTTCAGATCAAAGGCCATTTTATTTGCTTCAATTCTGGTGACATTGAGAATTTTTTTAATAATATTTAAGAGGCGAGTTGATTCATTATTAACTATGGCCAGACTTTTTTTCTGCCTGATATTAATTTCACCCTGTTTTTCTGTCATAATCAGCTCTGACAAGCCGATTATGGATGTCAGGGGAGTTTTTAATTCATGGGCTGAGATATTTAAAAATTCATCTTTTAGGGTATCAAGACTTTTTAATTCATCGTAGGCTTTGCGTAAATCAGCAGTGGCTCGTTCAACCTTCTGGTCCAGCACGCTGTTCAAATTCTCCAGTTCCTTATTGGCGGTAACCATTTTTTGCTCGGCTATTCTTTCCCGTATTACATCGCGAAAAACCATGACAGCGCCGTTGATTTTGCCATCCGCATCTTTAATTGGCGCGGCGCTATCGGCAATCGGGACAATCTGTTTGTCACGGCGTTTGAGGATAGTATGATTGGCTAATTTAACAACCTTGCCATTTGCCAGCGCTTCGTCAACCGGCAGTTTTCTTTTCTCGTCAGTTTCTTCGATATAGATATCCAGAATTTTTTCAATTGGTTGGCCAGTCGCTTCTGCCAGTTTCCAGTCAGTCATTTCTTCAGCCGCCGGATTTATAAATATGACATTTTTTTCAGTATCTACGACTGCCACCCCATCGCCAATACTGCTCAAGATTGTATCGGTTTTATCTTTTTCTCTGGTGGCTTTGTCACGCTCTTGCGAAACATCTTCAAGCAGATTAAGCATGGCTTTATTTTGGTTTTCAATGTTTTTATTTTTTTCTTCAACCTCAGCCCCATAAATACTCAGATTATCAATCATTTGATTAAATTTATTAGCCAAATTTTCAATCTCATCGCCAGTATTAATATTTATTTTAGTTGGTATCTGACCTTTTTCAGCGCTCATAGCTAGCGATAATCTGGATAGGGGATTAACGATTGATTTTAAAAAGTACAAACAAGACAAGATTAATAAAATAAGGCCAAGCGCAATGGTGGCAAATAAACTAATTAGAGCGTTTTTTTTAATCGTATTATACTCGCTTTTTAATCCCAGGATGGTAAGCTGGGCAATCGGATGTCCAGATAAATCATGAAAAAATAAAGAAGAATAATTGGCTTGATTATCTTCATAATCAAAAAAAATATTGCCTTGCTTATTATCAGGCTGGAAATTAATATTTTTGAAATACTCGGGGCTTGTATTGATTTTTTTTGTAATGGTTGATAAATCCGCTTCGTAACCAAATATACTTTTTGTTTTGTTTAGATAATTTAAATCAAGGATTTGTCCATAAACCAAAATGGCCTTTTTTTCTCCCGTGCCATCACTTTTTGTAATGGGAGAAGCTACCAGGCGAACTAAGCCCGATGGCGATGAAAAATAAGAGGTAGTTTTGCCGTTGTTTAAAGTTTTTTCCAGCAATTTAGTGATTTCCTGCGCATCCAACGCTTTGCCGGTGGTATTATATTCATAGAAGGTTTGCCTATTTTTTTCCAGGCCTAAAATATATTGTATGTTAAAATTTCCCGGGATCCAGTCAGTCAGATTGGTTTTAAACCAGTTTTGGTCTCTGGTTTCTGCAGTCGTATACATTTCGTCCCAGCGGGCATAATCTATGACGGTTTTATAAAGATCGTCGCTCTTATCTGATTCAAAATTTTTTATTTGGATTATACTCTCATTCAGCTTGCTTACGGAAATTTGCTGGAAGTAATTATTGAGTCCAAAAATAAATAAAAGGCCATAGCTGATCAACGGCAAAATACAAATCACTAAATAAATAGCAACTAGTTTATAAATTAGTGATACTTTTTTATTCATAATATTTTGTTCATTTTCTTCATTTTTCGCCCAGCTTATCCTTTAAATTTTTTATCTCATTTTTTAATTCTATCATTTTGAGTTCTCTATTGATTGAAACATTATTAAATCTTTCCAGATTTAGATTCTTCTGCTTGATTTTCTCTTCGGCCTTTTTCCTTTCCGTATTATCTCTAAATAAACCAACATTATATTGATGTCCATTAATAACAAATTTGGTGGCATTAACATCTGCGTAAAAAATACTGCCATCTTTTTTTTGACAGGGCAGGTTTTCTGATAATGTTTTAATATTTTTTGCCTGAGCTTCAAATTCTGATAGTACAAAGGGCAAATCTTTTTTGGGGTGGATATCCATAACAGACATTTGAGAAAGTTCGGCTTGGCTGTAACCTAACATTCGGCAAATAGCCGGGTTGGCAAAGTTAAATTTTTTGGTTTCAATATCAGCTATCAAAATACCATCAGCGCTGGCATTAAAAATCGCGCTGTATTTTTCCTCTGATTCTCGGATGCTCGCGTCGGCTTTTTTAGATTCTGTGATATCTCTGACTGTTGCCTGGATAAATTGTTTTTTTGCCCACTCCACTCTGGTTAAAAGCACATTGGCGGGAAAGTCTTCACCGGTGAGACGTTTATGAGTCCACTCAAAGAAGTTGGAGCCTTCACGCATGGCTATTTCAATCATTTCCTTAGCTTTTTTTGGGGAAGGACGCCCGTCCGGTTGTTTAGCAGGAGAAAGATCTCCGGGGGTGTAGGAAATAAATTCCTTTTCACTCTTGACCTTAAACATTTCAAGCGTGGCCGGGTTGCCAGAGGTAAAATTCCAGTCAGGCGGCTCTATTGTCATTATGGCATCGCGGGAACTCTCAAAAAGGCTGCGGAACCGCTCTTCACTTTCCCTCTTCGTTTCTTCTAGCTGCTTGCGTTCGTTGATGCGTCCAAGCCGCTCGGCGAGAGCATCTATGAGCAGCCTTTCTTCCTTCAGGAATGGCCCCTCATCCTCTTCCGGTTTCTCCTCAAGGTAACTAACCTCTATCATTCCCCCCACTGATTCCTTCACCTTGACTGGCGCGGATTGCTTCCATGCGGACTCTCTGAAGTTTTCCGTGCGGAACTCGCGGTCACCGATCACCATCCTGGCGCAAGCGATCGCAGGGTATTGCCAGCCTTTCGGCAGGATGTTCGTAAATTCCTGATACAGTTCGTCCAGGGTGATGCCTATCCTTTCGGTTATCTCGGCGAGGCTGTATAATGCCGTCAGCTCTTTCATCCGTTCCCCGACCTGATGCTCCAAATGCTTGCGTTCGGTGATGTCGCGACAAAGGGTAAGAATTTGTTTTCCCTTATTGGTATTGATTACAGTGGCGTTGATTTCAACCGGCGTTATCTTTCCCTGCTTATCCACATAATCTATTTCCAGGTTCCTGATCATGCCATTGCGTATACAGCTCTGGACTGCCTGCTTGTTCTTTTCAAGGCTATGATCCGCGGTCCATTCGATGACATTTTTACCCAGAATTTCTTCTTTTTTTTTATAACCGCTGAGTCGCACATACTCATTATTCGTGTCCAATACCCTGCCCTGGCTATCAATAATTACATAGCCGGTGTCAGTGGTTTCAATTAATTGACTATATTTTTCCTCATTGTCCTTCAGCGTTTCTTCCAGTTGTTTGCGTTCGGCGAACTTATCCTCTGGTTTATCAGTATTTTTCGTAATTTTATTTTTTTCCATAAAGACTGGGGCTAGGAATTTTTTAACCTTAATGTTTCCTCAACTTTTTTGTTTAACTCTTCAATCTTAAAAGGTTTTTCAACTGCGCCCTTGATATTGGGCAGGTTGGCGGTTTCTTTAATTGCATCTTTGAAGTTATTTGACTCAACGGGCAGGGCGGAAATAAATATAATCGGTATTTTGTTCAGTTCAGGATTTTCCGCTAATTTTTTGGCCACCTGGATGCCATCAATTTCAGGCATCATAATATCCAACAAAATAAGATCAGGCCTTTCTTTTTTTAAAAGATTCAGGGCATCTTGTCCGCCAACGGCTTTAATGACTTTATGGTTGCCTGACTCAAGGCTTAAAGCAATAGTTTCCAGCGTGTCCAAATCATTGTCAACGACTAAAATAGTGTGCATATTTATTAAATTATTAGTTAAGTTGTGTGCATTAAGCATATGATTATTATTGTTAAATTTAATTAAAAAGATAATTAAAATAATATAAAACGCTCATGATGAGCGTTTTATAGTTAATATAGTGAGAAATACTTATTTTTTTGCGAAATATTTACTTACATTACCTAATAATTTAGCTGTTTTTTGATATTCAATTTTCTCCTCTAGGATTTTAGTATTTTTTTCCCTGAAATTTAGAGC
>CAIXNZ010000109.1 GCA_903920975.1 Candidatus Falkowiibacteriota bacterium
AATATAATAGTAATTTTTTGGCTAACTTTGGGATTTTTTCATAGCCCAATCCAATTTTTGCCATGCCACCAAGACCTGCGAGGCAATAAATATTGACGAATAAGCACCAAAGAAAATACCTATCAAAAGCGGCAAAACAAAGTCATTAATCACTCCCCCGCCAAAGATTAATAAGGCAATCAGGGCTAATTCTACGGTCACAATAGTATTAATTGATCTGGCCATTGTTTCCCAAATACTTTTCTCCACGATTTCCTCAAATTCACCTTCATATTTATGTAAATTTTCTCTGACACGGTCAAAAACTACAATTGTATCATTTACGGAAAAACCTAAAATAGTCAGCAAGGCAGCGACAAACGGCGTATTAACTTCAAAGCCGAAAAACTTGCCCAAGATGACAAAAATGCCTATAGTCACAAAAATATCATGAATCAGGGCAATGATAGCGGCAACACCATATTTCCAGGAACTGATTGGGTAGGAAACCTTGCGAAAAGATATGGCTATATAAATAACTATGGAAATAACCACTAAAATAATGGCATAAAAAGCCTTGGTTTTTAATTCTGCTCCAATTGAAGGGCCAACCGAATCAAAACGCTTTTCAATAATATTATTTGTTGCAGAACCAGCAATAACATCAATTTTAGCATTGCCAGTACTTTCAACTTTTAAATTTTTATTATCTACCGTTTGATCACCGACTAATTTAGCCAGAACTTTTTGATGTATTTCTTCTCCAGTATCTTGAAATCTCAAAATATATCCCTTATCTCCCAGAGACTGAATTTTTAAACCTTTAAGCCCGAGATCGGCCAATTGAGCTTGAATATCACTAACTATTGGCCTGGATTGAGCATATTCAATTTCCAATAAACTGCCGCCGGTAAAATCAATGCCCAAATTTAAACCCCACATAATCCATAGCAAAATAGCGATTACGGTCAGAATGCTGGAAAAAGTCAAGAAATAATTGCGATATTTAATAATTTTCATAATATTATTCTTAATTCTTAGTTCTATATTCTAAGTTCTAGATTCTAAATTCTTATTTTTCTGCCTCAAAAACAACCAGTTTATTCTATTAACAAAACCCCAACCGTTAAAAATTCTCATCAATGTCCTGGTAACAGTTATAGCTGAAAGCATTGAAAAAACAACACCAATAAATAAAGTTAAGGCAAAGCCCTTAATCATGCTGGTGCCAAACCAATATAGGAAAAAGCAGGATAATAAAGTGGTGTAATTACCATCGCGAATTGATGGCCAGGCACGTCTAAAAGCCTCTTCAGTCGCTGAAGCCAAGGGTTTGCCCAAACCCAATTCTTCTTTCAAACGCTCAAATATCAAAACATTTGCATCTACAGCCATACCCGCTGACAAGACAAAACCGGCGATACCAGACAAAGACAAGGTCACTGGCACTAATTTGTAAATGGCTAAGTTGATAATTGTGTATATTATCAAAGCCAAAATAGAAAGTACGCCTGGTAAACGATAATAGAAAATCATGAATAAGGCAATTAAAATAAAAGCCAATAGTGCGGCATTTAAGCTTTTATCAACAAACTGCTGGCCTAAAGATGCGCCGACTGTTGACTGGCTCACTAAATTTATTGGCACTGGTAAAGCACCAGCGTTTAATCTGCGCGCCAAAGTCTTGGCTTCATCCAAACCAAATTTACCAGAAATTACTGCCTTACCCTCGCTGATTTTTTCATTGACACGCGGCGTAGAAATCGGCGCGCCGTCAAGATAAATGGCTACAATTTTACCCACATTTCTGGCAGTTATATCAGCAAATAACTTCGTACCAGCATCATTAAATTCTATGGCCACTTCTGGCTCATTAGTATTGGGATTGAATTGCACAGCGGCTTTGGTTAAATCCTTGCCAGTTAAACCAGTATATTGATATTGCTCTTGAGAAATATAATCGCTTTCAGTTTTCTTTTTAATTAAAATCCTGGAAATTTGAGAAGTGGGGACTTCCCTTTCACCTGTTTTATAAATCAAATGAAAGCCAAATTCTGTTTCCACCACATCAGAGATTGTGCCCGTTTTCATGCTAAAAACCGCGTCTTCGAAAGCTTTAACCATCATGCCTTTGCTAAAATAGCCTAAGTCACCGCCGGATTTATCAGCGCCTGGCTCTGTAGAATTGGCTTTTACCAGTTCTGTAAAATTTTGCGTTGTGGCTTGTTTTTTTAAGTCCTCAATTTTTTTCTTGGCATCATCCTTGGAAAGCTCACTTGTGCAGGATTGAGCACCCTTATAACAAATTAATAGATGAGAAGCCTTTACTTCTGTTTCCGATTTTGTCTCTCCCCTTTTCAAAATATTATAACCATCGCCATTTTCAAAAACTTTCCAATACACTTCATTAACGCCAATATCTTTAATCGGTGTTAAAAATTCACTATGAGTTCCGCCTTCTTTTATATAACCCAGATCACCGCCAGCATCCTTGGTTGCCGTATCTTCTGATTTTTCCTTAGCCAGAGCCGCAAAATTTGCCGGAGCAGAAATAGCTTGCTTTAAAATTTTATCAGCATTTG
>CAIXNZ010000110.1 GCA_903920975.1 Candidatus Falkowiibacteriota bacterium
ATTATGTCAGCCGGAGCTGGTGCTCAGAGTTTGATTGTCAATCAGATAAAAAGTATGGGTTCAAATTTTATCAGTATTTTTCCGGGCAAGGGCGAAGATAAGGGTCCGCCGCCCTCTGTTATGGGTTTGGTTAATACCAGTTTAAAGGATACTGATATAACTGCGCTTTTAAGCAAGAACAATGTACCGCACGGTGTAGCTGTTACCGGTTATAATCGAGGCGTGGGTACGATTATCTGGCGGGAGGAGCAGACTGACGGCACTTTTGTGGGCGTAAACAGCTATTTTCCCGAAGTTGAAGATTCTTATGTGGCCGATGGCAGATTTTTTACTGAAGACGAGAATATGTCTTTGGCGCGAGTCGCTGTTATTGGCTATCAGGTTAAGCAGGACTTATTTGGCGATCAGGAAGCTTTGGGCCAGGTTATTAAAATAAAAAAATCAGCTTTTACGGTTATTGGCATAAATCCCAAGCAGGGCGTCAAGGGCTTTCAAAACGTTGATAGCTTGATTTATATTCCGGCCAAAACAGCTCAAAAAATTCTGCTAGGCCTAAATTATTATTCTTTACTGCGCATTAAAGTAGATAATGAAGCAAATATTGATCAGACGATTAATGATGCGCTGTTGACTTTGAGAGAAACGCATAATATTTCTAATTCGGCTGATGATGATTTTACCATCAGGTCACAAAAGGATTCACTAGATATTTTGTTGGCCGTGACCAATGCGCTGAAATTTTTCTTGGCGGCAATAGCGGCCATTTCCCTGATTGTTGGCGGTGTGGGCATTATGAATATCATGCTGGTGGCGGTAAATGAGAGAACCAGAGAAATTGGTTTGCGCAAAGCCGTGGGCGCCAAAAACAACAACATCATGTCTCAGTTTTTGATTGAATCTGTGATAATCACTTTGTTTGGCGGCATAATCGGCATTGCTATTGGCGTGGCTTTTTCTATCCTGGTGGCTTATGTGGCTCGGGCTTTGGGTTATAATTGGGATCTGGTTATTTCGCCATTTGCCATTATTTTGGCTACTTCAATTTCTATAATAGTTGGTTTAGTTTTCGGACTATATCCAGCCTCCCGCGCCTCAAAATTAAATCCCATAGAGGCATTACATTATGAATAAATATTGGCAACAATTTAAAGATTATCTGGAGAAATACAGAGTGCCATCTCAGGTTGCTCTTAATTCATTGTTGAAAAATAAAGTCCGAACTATTTTGTCTGTGCTGGGAGTTGTCATCGGCATTGCAGCCGTAATTATTGTGCTGTCAGTGGGGCAGGGCATAAAAGGCTTTATGATTAGTCAGCTGACAAGTTTTGGCACTGATTTTATTCAAGTGGAAATTAAAGTGCCCAATGCGGCTCATACTTCTTCGGAAAATGCCGCTGGCTTGGCTTTGGGCATTACAGTAACCACGCTAAAAGATTCTGACCGCCTGGCCATCATGAAATTAAGTAATGTTAAAAATGCCTACTCTGCTTCCATGGCTCAGGACATTGTCACTTATCAAGATACTAATAAACAAACTTTTATTTTTGCGACCAGCGCTTCATTCATTGATATTGATCCAGCTAAATTGGCTGCCGGCCGATATTTTACAGAAGACGAGGATAATTCCTTGGCCAGAGTGGCTGTTTTAGGACCAGAATTAAAAAATTATTTGTTTGGTGATGAAGATGCCATTGGCAAAGAAATAAAAGTTCATCGCGCAAGCTATAAGGTCGTGGGAGTTTTGGCCAGCAAGGGTTCTTCTTCGTTCATTAATTTTGACACCATGCTTTACTTGCCCCTGCATACTACGCAAAAATTAATTTTGGGCGTTGATTATGCGACTTACATCTTAGCCAAGGTAAATGATAATAATCTATCTGATGTGACTGCCGCTGATATCACTTCTTTGATGAGAGAGCGTCATGATATTACTGATCCAAACAAAGATGATTTTGCCGTAACCACTCAAGCCGAAGCCATGGCAATGATGGATACAATTGTCGGCGCCATTACCTTGCTCTTAATTGCCATTGCCGGCATCTCATTGGTAGTAGGGGGAATAGGTATTATGAATATCATGTATGTGTCAGTGACTGAGCGCACTTTTGAAATTGGTTTGCGCAAGGCAGTGGGCGCAAAAAAGAAAGACATCTTAGATCAGTTTTTATTGGAATCAATTTTTATAACTTTTGCCGGCGGCATTATCGGCATTATTTCAGGAATTTTATTTTCTTTAATGATTACTTTAATTGCCAAATATCTTAATTATAATTTTGCTTTTGTCGTACCCATTTCCTCATTATTTTTAGCGAGCGGGGTTTCTATTGTCGTGGGCTTGCTTTCGGGCTATTATCCGGCGCGCACAGCAGCCAGCTTAGATCCGATTGTGGCGCTGAGAAATAATGAATAAAAAAACGTTCTGGCGACACGATAATCGTGTAGAGACGCGAGATCTCGCGTCTCTACAAACGTTTGTTTGTGCCAGAGCGTTTTTTAGCACTCGGACTTGACGAGTGCTAATTGGTCATCTATAATATTAATGTATGAATGAACGCCAGAAAAAGCTTTTAAATCTCATTATTAATAAGCATATTCAAACAGCCGAACCTGTCGGTTCTGGTTTTTTGGTAGAGAAAGACGGTATTGAGGTTTCACCAGCCACTGTCAGAAATGAAATGGCAGAACTGGAAGCTGAAGGCTTTATTTATCAGCCCCACACCTCAGCTGGTCGCGTACCAACTGAAAAGGGTTATCATTTTTTTGTGGATAATTTTGTGGAGAAAAGAGAAATCAAAGCCACCTGGCGCAAATCATTTGAAGAGGTTTTGAAAAAGAAATTAACAAAAGACCAGCTTTTGAAAAATCTGGCCAAAACCGCGGTGGAACTGGCTGATGCCACGGTTATTGTGGCTTTTGATAAAAATAATATTTATTACACGGGCATGTCCAATTTATTTAAAAAGCCTGAATTTAGTGAGCAAAATGTGATTTATAATATTTCCGAAATAATGGATCATTTAGATGATAAGGTTTCCCAGCTTTTTACTAAAGTAAATAAAGTGCAGATATTAATTGGCAAGCAAAATCCTTTTGGCAATGATTGTTCCTCAATTTTGGGCCGCTATCAAATGAAAGACAAAACCGATGGTTTATTTATAATTTTGGGACCCAAAAGAATGGATTATGCTAAGAATTTAGCACTGGTGGAATATATTAAGAATTCTTTGGAAAAAGTATAAATAAGAGCTATAGGAGCTAAAGGGTAAGAAGAACTAAAGGCTGAAAGACTGAAAGGCCTATTAACCTCTCGTCCTATCGCTCCTATTATCCTGTAGCTCCCGTAGCTCTTATTATCCCACAGCTCTTATCGCTCTTATTATAAAAATTATGGAAGATCAAACAAAACAACAAAATAATGATCAGCCGTCAGAGATTGAAAAGTTGCAGAAACAATGCGATGAGTATTTGAATGGCTGGAAAAGAGCCAAGGCTGATTATATTAATCTAAAAAAAGAATCAGACGCTAAAATGAGCGCCTTGCTTGATTATGCGACTGCCAGTTTTGTGGTGCAGATGATTCCCATTTATGATAATTTGAAAAAAGCTTTAGTTAGCGCACCAGCGGATTTAAATAATAGTTGGCTGGAAGGCGTTAAACAAATCAAAAAGCAATTTGAAGAATTTTTGAAAAGCAATGATATAACTGAAATGCCAACAATAGGCGAAAAGTTTAATCCGGAATTTCATGAAGCTGTTTCCAAAGAGAAAAAAGAGGGAATAGAGAGCGGCATAATTATTTCTGAAGCAAGTTCTGGTTATTTAATGAAAGACAAGACTTTGATACCAGCGAAAGTGATTGTAGCTGAATAAAAAAAGGAGGCCCAAGCTGTTAAGCTTGAGCCCCAGATGTACTTTTAATTGGGACGACGTTTTGAGTCCTCATAATGAGGATCAATAAAGAAATTTTTTCCGTCAAAGTTGAGCACGGCTTTGACATCGCAGAATGTCATGGACATTGGCCGAAATTCTTTTTCATCCGGCAAGAACGGTCCACTTTTCATGTGGCGTAGTTGCCGCTTGGCCATGCCAGCCAGACTGATTTTGGGCAATTCTTGTCCCTCTATCAATTCTGCTGTCCTTTCTTCCCTCAGCTTCTGCTCGCGTTTGTTTTGCGCTTGCATCAGCAGATCAGTGCTCACCAGAATTAATCTGGGAACACCCTGCTTGCCAACTTGCACATAGTTCTTTCCCGAAATACTGACTTCCGTCATTAGTCCCTCCTAAAATTTTTGATAGTAGTACTATAACAGGACAAGGAGGGTTTGTCAACTTGGATATAGGACAAGGGCGAAAACGAATTTGTTTAAACGCCATTACGTAGGGAACGTTCTAGAACGTTCCCTACACGGTAAAATTTTTGATCAAATTCGTTTTTGCCCAATAAAATCATTAATTAATATTTCATAATTCATAATTAATAATTCAAAATATATGAGTAAAATTTTAGGTATTGATTTAGGCACAACCAATTGCTGCGTAGCCATTATTGAAGGCGGTGTGCCAAAGGTCTTGGAAAACAAAGAAGGCGTGAGAACCACTCCTTCTATTGTGGCCATTTCAAAAACAGGGGAGCGTTTAGTCGGTTTATTGGCCAAAAGACAGGCCGTGACCAATCCGGAAAACACGGTTTCATCCATCAAACGTTTAATTGGCCGACGCTGGACAGATCCGGAAGTGCAAAGAGACAGAGAAACCTTGCCTTACAAAATTATTCAAGGCGGTGATGGCGTGAAAGTGGAAATGTCTGGCAAAGAATATTCGCCGCAGGAAATTTCAGCCATGATTTTGCAAAAATTAAAAGCCGATGCCGAGGAAAAGCTGGGTGAGAAAATTACCGAGGCTGTCATTACTGTACCTGCTTATTTTGATGACTCGCAAAGGCAAGCCACAAAGGACGCAGGCAAAATCGCTGGTTTGGATGTAAAAAGAATTATTAATGAACCAACAGCAGCTGCCTTAGCTTATGGCTTTGATAAGAAAAAAGATCAGCAGATAGCCGTCTATGACTTGGGCGGCGGCACTTTTGATATTTCCATTTTGGATGTGGCGGCTGATACGGTTGAGGTTAAAGCCACTAACGGCGATACTCATTTGGGCGGTGATGATTTTGATAAAGTTTTAATTGACTGGATAATCGCGGAATTTAAAAAAGAAAATGGCGCTGACTTGGGCAAAGACAAAATGGCTTTGCAAAGAATTAAAGAGGGCGCGGAAAAAGCCAAGATTGAATTATCCACGACCATGGAATCAGAAATCAATCTGCCTTTTATCACGCAATCAGCTGATGGCACGCCATTACATTTGGTCAAAAAATTAAGTCGAGCTAAACTAGAAGAATTAATCGGCGACTTAGTGGAAAAAACATTGGAGCCGTGCAAAAAAGCTTTGGCTGATTCTGGCTATAAAATGTCTGATATTGATGAAGTGGTTATGGTCGGCGGCATGACTAGAATGCCCTTGGTCCAGAAAAAAGTCGAGGAATTTTTTCACA
This sequence comes from Candidatus Falkowiibacteriota bacterium, assembly GCA_903920975.1. Lineage (GTDB taxonomy): Bacteria > Patescibacteriota > Patescibacteriia > CAIXNZ01 > CAIXNZ01 > CAIXNZ01. Next base: position 5,552 of record CAIXNZ010000110.1, read on the forward strand.
AAAAACCAAACATCAGCGTTAATCCCGACGAAGTTGTGGCAGTTGGTGCGGCCGTGCAAGGCGGTGTGCTACAAGGCGAAGTTAAAGACGTGCTTTTACTTGATGTCACGCCATTATCATTAGGCATTGAAACATTAGGCGGCGTGGCCACCAAAGTCATTACCAGAAACACTACTATCCCAACTTCCAAATCGCAGATTTTCTCAACAGCGGCTGATAATCAGACTTCTGTGGAAATTCATGTTTTGCAAGGTGAAAGAGAAATGGCCAGCGATAATAAAACTTTGGGTAAATTTATTTTGTCTGGCATTCCACCGGCACCCAGAGGCGTGCCACAAGTGGAAGTGACTTTTGACATTGATGCCAATGGCATTTTAAATGTTAAAGCAGTTGATAAGGCTTCCAACAAAGAACAATCAATTACAATCACGGCTTCATCTGGTTTGAGCAAAGATGAGGTTAATAAAATGCAAAAAGAAGCTGAAGTGCATGCTGAAGAGGATAAAAAGAAAAAAGAATTAATTGAGGCCAAAAATTCGGCAGACACCCTGGTTTATTCCACGGAAAAAACCATTTCTGAATTTGGCGAGAAAATTACGCCTGATTTGAAAAAAGAAGTGCAGGATAAAGTTGAAGAATTGAAAAAGGTTAAAGATAGTGATGATGCAGTTGCGATTAAAAGAGCTAATGATGAGCTAATCAAGGTGGCACAAAAAATAGGAGCTGAAATGTATGCTAAGAATCAGTCTGCGCCAAAGACAGAGGAAAAGAAGGGCCCTGAAGAAGGTGAATTCACAGAAAAAAAGTAAAAGGCCTGCCCTGAGCCGAGTCGAAGGGGGGAATTTACAGAGAAGAAATAATTTAGATATAAAAAACGATTTGGTTTGTGTATTTAACGTAGGGACAGAATAATATTCTGTCCCTACAAAACATGTTTTTGCACCAAATCTTTTTTTGTTTAAGCGAAAATAATTTGGTTGAATGCCATAACGTAGGGACAGGTTTGAAACCTGTCCCTACACGACGCGAGATTCATTCAAATTATTTTCGCGGTCTGGCGAAAACGGCCGACATAAACGCCGTAGAGACGCGAGATCTCGCGTCTCTACAACGATCGTTGTCGTAGAGACACGGCGCGCCATGTCTCTACCGTCCGGGGCAAGGCTGTTTTCGCCATTGACAAATAAACATTTGAGCATATAATGTTTAAAAGGAGGTGAATCATGAAAAAAGTGAATTGGGCAAAGGTGTCGCTGGTGGTATGCATTGTCACATATGCGGCATTATTTTGCGCCAGCAAAATCGGTCACTATGAGCCGAAATGGATCGGCGTTGCCGGGTTTTTTATGGCCTATGCCACGCTCGGTTCCTTGGTGGCTGTGCTGGTCAGAACGCCTGACAAACAGGCAGAGTAAAGTGTCTGGCCAAATTTAAAAAGCGTCTCACACAACGGGGCGCTTTTTCTTTTGTCTTGCTTTGCTTGACATCTTTTAGATATAGGAGTTCACTTAAATATAAGTCAAATGTTCGTTAAAAATCTTTTAGCAATTCCGCTAAAAGAAAAAAATAAAAAGGAGGTCGAAAATGAGAAGTATCGCGCATGGATTTCGGTGGCTACTGACAGTTTTGCTTTTAACCTTTTTGTTCGCCTGCGATAGCGGCGGTGGTGGTGGAGGAGGAGGCAATAATTCTCCGAAACCGCCGCCGGTTGTCAATCATCCGCCGGTCATCACCTCCACGCCAATCATTACGGCCACGGCCGAGGAACTGTACGAGGACATTGTGACTGCCATTGATGCTGATAATGATACCTTGATCTACTCCCTGCTTAATTATCCCGCGGGCATGACCATTGATTCGGCTACGGGCAAGATTTCCTGGATACCTGCCATAAGTCAGGCTGGTATTCATTCTATCAAGGTCAAAGTCAGCGACGGTAAAACTTTCGTTACCGTGGAGTACAATCTCACCGTGATAGTGGTTCCCAACACGGCTCCGCAAATTACTTCGGTGCCGATTCGGGGCGCTATTGTCTCGCACGCTTATCCGTACGTGGTTATTGCCACTGACGCGCAGAACGACACTCTGACCTACGGATTGCTGCAATTTCCCGCGGGCATGACCATTAACAGCGCCAGTGGCCAGATCACCTGGACACCGGGAGCAGTTGGCAATTATTCTGTCGAAATTTCAGTCACTGATGGTGATTCTATTAGTACGCAGAAATTTGCCGTCAGAGTAATCCCGGCTGATAATGGCGTACCATTCCAGAGCGGTTGTACGCTGACTGGCTGGTGGTACACTGATTATGAGATGCTCACGTCGCATTATACGGTTGATAAAATGAAAGCTGCCGGCTGCACTTGCATTTCTGTTTTAGTCACTCAGTATCAAGACAACATCAACTCCACGACTATTGCGCCTATTTTTTCCAAAACCAACAGCGACGCGGGCTTAGTCCAGATCATCTCCTATATTCATAGTCAGGGCTTAATTGTCATGCTTAAACCGCATGTTGATGTGCAATCTACTGCTTGGCGTGGGGAAATAACTTTTACCGCGGAAAGCGATTGGACTGCCTGGTTTGCCAGCTATACGACTTTCATCAATCACTATCTGGACCTGGCCGAAGCTAATGGCGTGGAAATTTTTTGTCTTGGCACTGAATTCAAGGCCACTGAACATCGGGAAACACAATGGCGCGCGCAAATTGCCAATGGCCGGACCAAGTTTTCCGGCCTGATAACTTACGCCGCCAATTGGGATAGTTACAATACTATTGCCTGGTGGGATGCGTTGGATTTTATAGGTATAGATGCTTATTTCCCGTTGACTGGTACTACAACGCCGACTCAGGCCCAGTTAAATGCGGCCTGGATTGCCATCAAAAATAATCTGGCAACCTTTGCCGTAGCTAAGGGCATGGACATTGTTTTCACGGAATTCGGCTACCAGAGCATCAATGGCACCAATATGTACCCGCCGTGGGTAAGTGGAAGCGTTGATTTGCAGGAACAGGCTGATTGCTATGAAGCGCTTTTTTCTGTAAATTACAATGAGCCCTGGTTCAAAGGCGGATACAATTGGATGTGGTACTGGGACCCGTCACAAGATGTTAACAAATTTGACATCTATGGCAAGCCAGCAGAACTTGTTTTGCGCAGTTATTACCTGGGTTACTAACATGAATACATAAGCGCCTCGGCTTTAAAGCGGGGCGCTTTTTCTTTTGCGAAATGATTTTCTCTTGGTACTTTTTGACAGCAAAAAGTACCACAAAAACTGCTGGGGTGCTCAGTCCGCTATTTTTAATAGTTTGTTCGATGCTTTGATGATGGCGCTCAATTCGCACCCCAGACCCCTCTGTACTAGTGATAGATGTTTAGTGCGATTTGTTACCAAATTAACTCTTGACATTTGGCTAAGGTTATGCTATTTTTAAAGTGGGCGAAATAAGTATATTTATATGAATAAAAACGCTTTGGCCCAATTTAAAAGAACTAAATCCTATTTAATATAGTGGTTTTAGTTTTTTTATTATAAAAGATCTTTTAAAACAAACCAAAAATCGGCTGCTAATTTTGAGGAAATTGGTGGCAAGGAGCTGGCAATTAGTAGTTCTAAACGATAACTCAAACGCTGGAGGAGTACTATGGAATTTTTAATAGTTCACTCGCTGATAACCGGAAATGTGATCGGTCACACAGCTATTCCGTCAATCACGGATCATGTGCGTCCGATGGTAGATTTGAACTACCATGCACCACATGAAAATTTCAGACCCACGGTTAATAATTGGGTGGAAAACAACACTGGTCCGCTGCTACCGGCCTACGAAAGTCCTGATGAAATCGACTTCAGGAAGACGAGCTCGCATCTGAGCAGGGCAGGAAACCCCAATCTACTGGGCATTGACACACAGAAGAGAGTCATGCCCGAGTTCAAACTGCCCGAGGGGCCGAAGTATATACCGATCCCGTATAAACCACCCGAGATTGACCCAGTTATCCAATGGAGACTGGATCAGACTCGCCGCAAACAGGAACGCAAAATGGCCGATCTTGGTATTGATCTTTCGCCTGTCGCGAGAGTCCGAGGCAAGGAAACTATCTATGAGAACGCAGGGCATAGTCACTTCAGTCACGTGAAAGACAAGGGCTATCACGTGACAGTACAGATTCCTGGCCTTGGTAAGGCTGAAGGCTTGAAGAATGGTCTCGTTATGCACGGTCACGTTCATGAGGAAAGGCCGGAAAGCGGTGATGAACCGAGTGGCTTCATTGACTGGTTCATCAAGGGTATTGGGAATATGGTTGTCGGTGGCAAGAATGGTGGTCACGATGACGACGATGAATAAATGAGTTATCAAGCCTCTGTATCGCAAGGTACAGAGGCTTTTTCTTTCCTTGATTTCTACCCCCAAAAAGTTTAAAATTAAGATAATACGATAAATATAATTTTTCAATAAAATTGATAAGTCGTCTGCCAAAGGCAGGCCAAAAATTAACAATTTAACAAAGGAGGAAGGAAAATGTTTCGAAATCCGCGTGTAATCGGTGCTTTGCTGTGGCTGTTTTCTTTGCAGGTGTTTGCGGTCACCAACGGAGGGCTGTTGGCCGAACACCTCTGGCTGGATATTGGCACGGCACTCCTCATGTTCATTATCGCCAGCTACTATCTCGGCCGGGGCCTGACCACGCATACTGATTTGGCATTCTATTTTGTGCTGCTGCTCATCCTGGCGGCTAGCGCTGTGATGGCCATCAGATTCTGCGGTCAGATGCAGCTTCATTGGTACGATGCCACGATCATTATGGCCGGACCTCAGGTATTTGCCATGTCAATCGGTTTTTGGATGACTAGTCACCGCCATCTGGCCAACGCAACTTAAGGGCTTGAAATCAAGTCTGGACATACCCAGGGCGGCTCTCTCATCGCGAGAGCCGCCTTTTTTGTTGGGCGAAAAGGCGCATCGGGGTTTTCGGCATTGTAGAGACGCGAGATCTCGCGTCTCTACAGCATCCGCAATCCGCCTTTTCGCCCTTTTTCTTTCCTTGATTTTTGGCCACAAAAGGCATAAAATTAAGATATATTTACTCATAGTCCTCTAACCCAAATAAATATGAAAAAAATCAATCTTTTCGTTATTATTTTCCTTTTGCTTCTGGTCATCGCCGGCCTGGTGGTGGCCAATTTTTTCCTTTACCAGATCTACTTCACTAAAAATAATTTAATGCCAGAACAAAACACTAATCTGGTCAGCAGCCCTGTTCAGGCGGCGGTCTATAAAGAATATGCTTTGGAGGATACTTTCCCGATCATTGAAAAGAATTATCCCGATTGGATAGCCAGATGGAAAAAAGTTAACCCTGATTTCAGTCTTCAATGGCAGCGTAGGAATGAAAATACTGGCGAACAAGAATTTTCGCAAAAAGGTGATGGGGAAATTGGCTTGAAATCTTCAGATGATTTTATTGGAGACTTAGCAGACTTAAATAAGGATTTATTGGCTTTATCTCCTGATAAAAAGATGGCGGTCAATATTTATAGTGGCGGAGATCCGGATACGGATGTCAAACTTATTGATTTAGGCAAGAAAAAATCAAAAACCATTCTTTCCTGCGGTCCTGACTGTGGGTTTAATCATGCCTTTTGGCTAGATAATAATACCTTTTTTGTTCTAGCTCAAGGACTGGGAATGCACGAAATGATTGGCAAGGGAACTTATTATACGGTAATGCCTTTAATCGAACTCTATAATCTGGAGAAAAATAGTCATAAAACTTTTGCTGGATTCGAAGTAGAGGAGGAATATTTTTATAAGCAGTTAGGTTTATAAATCCGCGTCTTAACCCATTACCAAATTTAAGCGTAAAATTGAGGTAAGACATAAAAATACGCCATAATGTTTTGTGCGTAAAGTTTTAATTATATATTATGAAAAAAATATTATTTACACTCATTTTCTCCTTTCTCATCTGCTTGCCGGCTTATGCGCATCAGCCGCATTTTGTAGAAAATATTGATCAGCCAATCAAAATAACAGACCCTGAAGTTTCCAAGGCCTATTATGGCGAATTAAAAGGCAAGCCAGATTTTTATGTGCTTGATAGTCCTACTGATTTTCAATTATACCTGAACATTCTCATACCAGCTGTGCCAGAAACTAACCGCGACATGCTCGTGGAATTTTACACCAACCAAGAACCAGGCAAGCCATTATACACGCTGGATGGTAAAAATTTTGCTTGGCAGCCCTTTCATGAGGAATTTGCCAATGATGATTATTTCAAAGGGCCGGAAATCAGGGAAATGGTGCCAGCCGCTAGTTATTACATTAAAGTCTCCAGCCTAAGTAATACGGGCAGATATTCTTTGGCTGTTGGTGAAAAAGAAGAATTTCCTCCCTCGGAAATTATCCGCTCCTTAATAGAACTTCCCCAAATCAAATCCCAGATTTTTAATAAACCAGCCATCTCTGCCTTTTTCAACATTTTCGGCCTTTTTCTTTTTGTGCCCCTGATTTTGCTCATTGTAATAATTATTGGAATTGTTTATTTGGTTAAAAGGAGAAGAAATAAAAAATAATTTTTCAATGCGAAAACGGCCGGCGTAAAACGCCGTAGAGACCCCGCGACGCGGGATCTCTACAACGATCGTTGTCGTAGAGACACGGCATGCCATGTCTCTACCGTCCGGGGCAAAGCCGTTTTCGCTCATCCAACTTCATTAACGTCAAACCAACCTCATCAACCTCAAAAACTCAGTAAAAACCAATGCTTACTAAATCCGACTTTATTAAATATCTGCAATGTTATAAATATTTGTGGCTTTACAAAAACCGCAAGGATTTGATTCCAGCTGATTATGCCGACCGTTTTGCCCAGATTTTTGGCGAAGGTTATAAAGTGGAGGATTATGCTTACAAATTATTTCCTGATGGCGCGGACGCTTATGACGAGGATTTTAAAACTGCCATTAGCAAAACGCAGGATTTAATCAATAAAAAAATTCAGGTTATTTTCCAGCCCACCATTAGCGGGCGCGAACTTTTTTCCCGCGCTGATATTATTAAATTTGATACTAAAAATAAATGCTGGGATATTTATGAAATCAAAGGTTCCACCAGCGTCAAAGATATTTATGAGGCGGACTTGGCCTTTCAAAAGGTTTGTCTGGAAACCAATGGCCTGAAATTAGGCAAACTGTTTATTATCCATGTCAATAAAGAATTTGTGAAAAAGGGGGAGATTAAACCCGAGAAATTTTTAACCATTGTGGAAATTACGCAGGAAGTAAATGATTTAGTCAAAGAAACGCGCACGCAGATTAAAGAGGCATTAATGGTTTTACAAAAAACCAAAGAGCCGCAAATTCGCATTTTAAAACAATGTTATGATCCTTATGAATGCTGTTTTACAAATTATTGCTGGAAAGATGTGCCAACCAATTCCATTTATAATCTGGCTGGTCGATTAAGCGAACAAAAGTTAGAGCAATTATTGGACGAGGGGATAATGGCCATTAAAGATATTCCCGAAGGATTTTTAAAAAGCCATCGCGCGATTTTGCAGCATCAGGCAATTAAGCATAATACTGTCCATATTGAAAAAGATAAAATAGCCCAAGAACTGGCCCATTTAAAATATCCCTTATACTTTCTGGATTACGAGACCTATGGCTTTGGCGCGGCCGTGCCGCTTTTTGACGGCTATCATCCTTATGAAAATATGCCGTTTCAGTATTCTTTGCATGTTTTACCTAAGTCCAAGGCAAAATTAGAGCACTACAAATTTTTATCAGCTAAATTTGCTGATCCGGCACCTGACTTAGCAGAATCTTTGAGAAAGATAATAAAAAGCAAGGGCAGTGTGCTTGCCTGGAATGCTGGTTTTGAAATGGGGTGTAATGATCAAATGGGGCAGCGCTATCCGAAATATAAAAAGTTTTTTGCGTCAGTCAACTTGCGCATGTTTGATTTAATGCAGATTTTCCGTCAGGGTTATTATGTGCACAAAGATTTTGCGGGTTCGGCTTCCTTAAAAAAAGTTTTGCCGGTTTTGGCGCCAAAATTGTCTTATGAAAAATTAAATATCCATGAAGGCGGAACAGCTTCTGAATCCTGGCGTAAAATGATTGATCCGGCTACTGATAAAACAGAGAGTAAAAGGATTTATAATGATTTATTGAAATATTGTGAGCTAGACACACTTGCAATGGTAGAAATTTTAAAAGTACTTGAGAAGGTGATATTTGGCTAAAATTAAATAAAATCATGTTAAAACCGTGAAAATAGGACATTATTTACTCATTTTTCACTGTTATGCTGATTTTATGCGTGAATTTGAGTCGTTTTTGGTTAAAATTCACGGCATATTGACACTTTGGCGTGAATATGATATGATAAAGATATAAATTAACAATGCTAAATAACAATATGTCCATCTCAAAGGAAACAAGAGAAAAAATTAATACATTGAAACATGAATATGACTCTTTGAAACAGGGCAAAGAGTCGCTTTTAGATATTCTCTTCGAAGCAGAATTGCCTGAATCGGTCTATAACTCCAATGCTATTGAAAATTCTACCCTGACAATTTCCGAAACGGAAAAGATCCTTTTAGATATGGAGGTTTCCCGCAATGTTTCTGTTCGGGAAGTTTTTGAAGCAAAAAATCTGGCTCGTGTATTTGAATATATTAAAGATAAGGTAAATACAAAAAACATTGATAAGGATTTAATTTTGCTGCTTCATAAAATGTTAATTTCAAATATTAATGAAGACATTGCTGGTAGATTTCGTAAGCAGAAAGAATATGTCCGCGTGGGAACATATATTGCGCCCGCCCCTGAACATATTGAGGCCATGATTGAGGCAGTGCTTTTGGAATATTCAAGCCGCCATACAGAATACTTTTTGGAAAAAATAGCCAAGTTTCATCTGGAATTTGAACACATTCATCCGTTTTGTGACGGCAATGGCAGAATTGGGCGCGTCTTGATTAATTATCAGTTATTACAGCTAGGATTTCCTCCGCTTATAATTCGTGATAAAGAAAAAGCAATTTACTACCAATCATTTGGTGACTATAGAAATAGCAACAAGAAAAAAACTGCAAATATGGATAAGGTTGTCTCTTTGGCGCTTTTAGAGTCTTTTCATAAAAGGATTACTTACTTAGAAGGAAAAAAGATTATAAGACTGGCAGAATATGCAAAAAAGGAAAATGAGTCTATCTCCATTCTGCTTAATAAAGCTAAACGCCAAACCATTCCTGCTTTTCGCGAAAAAAGTGTCTGGAAAATCGGAGTAAATAAATAATTTCCGCCATTTGCTATAAGCCATCTGCTATTAGCCATTTGCCGATAACCAAAAATATTGTGAGTTGGATACGATGGCTATGGTGGAGATATTGAAATTTTTAGAAAATATTTAATATGGATATAATGTCAAAAAACGATAAAAGATTACATGATATTTATATTGCTGCTTATAATTTTCTCAGAGAAAAAGTTGGCGAAAAAGCATTAAAAGCCGAACTGAATTATTATGAAAAATATAGCAGAAACTCTCTCTCGCTTAAAGATGTTTTTCATCACATGCTGGATTCTCTAAAGAATAAGCAGGGCTATGTGAATTATATTGTTGATACTGATAAAATGTCAGGCACCTTATTTAAATTCGATGCTAGGAAAGTGTATGAATTTTATGGTGACGATTGGAAAAAGCTATTTATAAAATTTCGTAACAGAAAATTTAGAAACTATTCAGGCAAACTTTATAGGATGAAAATTAATGATAATCGTAATGCTTGGGTAATGTATTGTAAGGGTGTACTATCATGCGCGAAGTTTTTAGCGAGTTTTAAAAATATTAACGATTTTGATAAATTTGTAAAATCTTTTTTTCATAACGAATTTACAATAGCTTCATTGCCCATGCTATTAGAAAAAGAAATATTTGGCTACGGTTTTCCCCTGGCCTGTGATTTTTTGAAGGAATTAGGTTATTGGCAGTATGGCAAGCCAGATGTACATTTGAAAGATATCTTCCAAAGATTAGATCTGGTTAATGACGATTCCGACTACGAGGTATTTAAAATAATTGTTAAAATAGGCATAATAGTAAAAAGAAAAACCGCTGTTATTGATAAAATTTTCTGGATAATTGGTTCGGGTAATTTAAGTCAGAGTGATAAAAAAATCGGAAGGCAGAAAAATAATTTTTATAAATATTTAAAAGAAAATAAGATAATTTAAAATAATTTAATTTTATGGATCAACCGAATGCGCCGCAAGAAATCAAGATTAAAATCACTGATGAAATTTTAGCCGGCAAGTATTCTAATCTAATGCAAATTAGCCACACCAAAGATGAATTTATCTTGGATTTTTTTAATATTGTCCCGCCGCAGGGAATTGCCACGGCCAGAATTATCACAAGCCCTGGCCACATGAAAAGAATTTTAAAGGCCTTGCAGGAAAATATAGAACGTTATGAAAAGAATTTTGGTCCTGTTAATGAGGCCGAACCGCCCAAGGGCATACCGTTTCCGAGTATTTAGGAGGGATTTAAAACAAAAACAAAAATGGATGAATACTTTAAAAATAAATATCGCGCATCAACAACGCGTTTGTCTCACTGGAATTACGCTTGGCCATCAATGTATTACGTAACCATTTGTACAATAGATAGAATTTGTTGTTTGGGCGATATAAGAGATGGCAATGTTTATTTATCAGAGATTGGGAAGATTGTTTTTGATGAATGGTTAAAGACACAAACGTTGAGGCCTTATATTGAATTAGACGATTTTATAATAATGCCGAATCATTTGCACGGGATAATTGTCATTAAAGATAATGATTTGGGAGATTTGAATCGTAGAGACACGGCGCGCCATGTCTCTACCGTCCGGAAATTCGGTTATTCACAACCCAAATCATTATCTTCCATTATTGGATCATTTAAAAGCGCGGTCTCAAAAAAATGTCACGAGAATAACCTCGATTTTTATTGGCAAACAAATTATTACGAACATATTATCAAAAACGACGAAGATTATGCGCGGATTAAGGAATATATCGCATTAAATCCCATTAATTGGGAATTTAGTAAAAATAATCCCAAAAATTTCAATAAATAAATTAATTTTATGAAGAAACTTTTAGTTTTATTAATATCCGTTTTAATTATTTATCCGTCTTTAGTTTTTGCCATTTCTTTTGATGCGGGCCTTAATACTATAACAGTTGCCCCCCGTTTTAAATGTATGGATACTGGTATTAAAATTGAAGGTCGAGAATCAGCCATTGGTCAGTGGGCTGTTTGTATTTTTAAAGATGGGAGTATATGTGAAATGTATAATTTTGAAAGGGGAGATTGTAAAATCGGTCAATGCAAAGATATTATTCAAAAATATGATTGCAGTGCAGGTGAAAGATGCGATAACGAAGTCTTTAATTATCAGAAATTTAGGTCATATTTAGGAGAATTAGCAAATGGAAATATGATTTTTACAGATGATCAAGTAAAATCATTAATTGTACCCAAATTACCGGTAAATGAGGGTTATGGCTGGATTTTAAATTGCTGTAAAATTTTACCAAATGAATGCGTGCCCATGGATAATAAAAATAAAGTTTCATACCTTGATTATTTTGCATTCGTAACAGCGGAAATAGTTTTAGTTTTAATATCATGGTATTTCTTAATAAAAAAGGGCAAGAAAAATACTATTTAAGTATTAAACGATTTTATGAAAAAGATTTTTATTTTGTTAGCCGCCATTTTTCTTTTATCCGGCTGTTCCATATTCCAGTCCGCTGAGCCGCCAAGTGACATTATGCCAATATACAACCAACCAGTTGCCTGCACCATGGAGGCCAAACTTTGTCCTGATGGTTCGGCTGTTGGACGATCCGGTCCCAATTGCGAATTTGCGCCTTGCCCGGGATTATTGCCTTAAATATTTTAAAATAATTTTATGACCAAACAATTTTTAAAAGATTCCCTGTTGTGGGGATTTATTCTCTGGTTAATCGGTTATGCCTTGGGTTTTGTTTTTTATGCTTTTGTACCTGCTAATATAATTGGCTGGTATATTATGCCCATTGGCATTATCATCACCTTATTTGCGGCTTTTAAATTTATCAAATCAACATCATTGCAGTATTACTTGCAAATCGCCATTGTCTGGACAATTTTGGCCATGATTTTAGATTATATTTTCTTGGTGCAACTTCTCAAACCGGTTGATGGTTATTATAAATTAGATGTGTATATTTATTATGCCCTGTGTTTAATTTTGCCGCTCTTGGTTGGTTGGTATAAAAACATGAAATTCTCTAAAAAATAATAATAATTTTATGAAAAAAATAATATTTACGGCATTAGGCCCTTCGACTTTGCTCAGGGCAGGCATTAGGCATTGGGCACTGGGACTAGGAACTTTTTTTATTTTTCTAGTCGCCATTTTTCTTTTATCCGGTTGTGGCATGGCAAATCAGCGCGCTTGTACAGAAGAAGCCAAACTTTGCCTAGATGGCTCGGCTGTTGGCAGAACTGGTCCTAATTGCGAGTTTGCAGATTGTCCGGCTGTTAATTCTATTATTTCAGAAGCAGAGGCGCGCGCTATTGCCGAAAAATCTTGCATTAAAGGCGGAGAGGCCTTAACAGGTGGAATTTATAATGAAGGCACTAGAACCTGGTGGTTTGATGCTAATTTAAATGCGACTAAGCCAGGATGCAATCCGGCTTGCGTGGTTAATGAGAACACTAAAACAGCGGAAATCAATTGGAGATGTACGGGCCTGATTAACATTGATCCCAGGAATGAAACATATTTAATTGAAAAAAAATCAGTAACTCTTATTGACGGTTATAATGAGGCCATGATTACGCCAGTATCAGCGGCTAAACAAATTACTCGCTATTTTGGCAATGAGGCAACGGGTGATTTTAATAACGATGGCAAAGAGGATGTGGCTTTTCTTTTGACGCAACAAGGCGGTGGCAGTGGAGTTTTTTATTATATTGCAGTCGATCTCGGTGGCATAGGAGGCACTAATGCTCTGATGTTGGGCGATCGCATTGCGCCACAGACCACGGAATTCAAAAATGGCCTAATTAATGTAAATTACGCAGAGCGCAATATGGATGAGCCATTTACTGTGGCGCCCTCGATTGGCCTTAGTAATTATTATAAAATTGTTAATAACAAACTTGTTGAATATAGGGATACGGCCGCACTTTGCACGGCTAATAACGGCATATGGTCTGAAGAATTTTTGGAATGCGAAAATGTTTCTAAGGATTGGTGTGAAAGAAATGGCGGCCAATTTGAGGACTGTGCTTCGCCCTGCCGCCACGACAAAGCGGCAACTGCGTGTATTTTGATGTGCGTGCCTGTTTGTCAATTTCAGTAAAAATAAAATTTCATGAAATACGACATAGCAATTATTGGCGGAGGACCGGCCGGATTAATGGCCGCTATGCGCGCAGCACAACTGGGCGCAAGTGTTATTTTATTGGAAAAAAATCCCGAACTTGGTATTAAACTTCTTTTAACAGGTGGTGGCCGCTGTAATTTAACCAATAATGTTCAAGACCCCCGCGCTTTTGTGGCCCAGCTTGGCGCTTCAGCCAAATTTTTACTTTCTGCTTTGCATAAATTCGGCGTGATTGAAACTTTGGATTTTTTTCAGAGCCGCGCTTTGCCAACCAAGGTGGAAAATGATAACCGGGTTTTTCCTCTGAGCGACAGGGCCGTTGATGTGCTCAATGTTTTAGTTAAAGAATTGAAAAAGCATGAGGTGGTTATGTGCACTGATAGCGCGGTTAAAAAAATTATTACCAGGGATAATAAAATAAATAAAATCGTGCTCACAGACGGTCAGGAAATTTTGGCTACTAATTATATTTTGGCAACAGGCGGCAAATCATACCCGGAAACTGGTTCTGATGGAGATGGCTATAAATGGTTAAAAGAAATGGGCCATGCTTTAATTTCTCCCAAGCCCAGTTTAACCCCGATTTTAGTTGAAGCTGACTTTATTAAAGAACTGCAAGGGCTGAGTGTTAGTGAGGCCAAATTAAACCTTTTTCAGGGCGTTAAAAAAATTAGCAGTGCCAGCGGTGATGTTATTTTTACTGGGAGTGGCTTAAGCGGCCCAGCAGCCTTGGATTTAAGCCGCTTTATTGAACCAAAAGCAATTGATTTATACTTAGAAGTTGATTTTTTACCTCAGCTGGAATTATCTGTTTTAGATAAAAAATTACAGCAGGTTTTGAAAACCAGTCCCAAACAGATTAAAAATGGCTTAGACGGTTTAGTCATGCCCAAATTCAAGCCAGTTTTATTTAAATTAAGCCAGGTAGACGGCGAGAAAAAATCCAGCCTAATCAGTCGACAAGAAAGACAATCTATGGTAAAATTAATGAAAAATTTCAAGCTGAAAATAAAGGGCTTGGCAGGCTTTGATAAAGCCATGGTCACTAGCGGCGGCGCAGATTTAGCTGAAATTGACCCTAAAACCATGCGTTCCAAAATTATCAGCAATTTATTTATCTGCGGCGAACTTTTGGGCCTGGCTGGCCCGACTGGCGGCTATAATCTGCAGATTTGCTGGACAACCGGTTATGTGGCGGGCGAAGGCGCGGCATCGGGTTTGAAATCTTGAGTATAATTATAAATAATGTATTTAGGTAAAGATAGAAAACAAAATCGTTGGTTGGGGTATGATTACAACACCCCGGGTTGGTATTTCGTGACGATTTGTACGAAAGATAGGGTGGAATGTTTGTGTAATATTGAAAATGGGGTGGTGGGGTTGAATAAAATCGGTGAAATTGTCAGAGATCAATTATTGTGGTTGGCAAAACAATTTGATTACGTGGTATTGGATGATTTCGTGATTATGCCTAACCACATCCATGCGATAATTGAATTAAAAAATGAAAATTATTATAAATTGAAGGGCAATGGTGTGACCGTAGGGACAGGTCGCGACGGTAAAATTTTTGATTATCAACATAACGTAGGGAACGTTCTAGAACGTTCCCTACACGACAAAAATGTTCCAAAAATTTTACCGGTATATAGATATATCTGTGCGTTTAAAACCGTGTCCTCAAAATTGATCCATAAAAACGGTTATGAATATTTACAATGGCAAAAATCATTTCACGACCACGTCATCCGTGGCGAAAAGGATTACAATGCCATAAAATATTACATAGAGCAAAACCCAGCCAAATGGGCTGAGGACAAAAATAATCCAATTAATTTTAAATAATATGCCAAATATTGAATTTCCACCAAAGGAACCAAGCGCAGATCAAAAAATCGCGGCCTTGCAAATCGAGGTTGAAAATCTTTCTGTTGAAAAAAATAAGGCCACAAAGGCTTTTGATGCTGTGCCTGCCAAAAACGAGAAAATCGCGCCGATTAAAATGGAATTACCAGATGTTAAAGAAAAAAAGAGCGTGGAATTTGTCAAAGACGACAAAGGCAAATTTCATTTTGAATATATTGATGCCAATAAACAAAAAAGATATTTGACGCAGGGAGATTTGTTATCTGACATGGAGTGGGGCGTTTATTATGATTTAAATCATGAGGTTATTGCCGCCGAGTACAGAAAAAAATACGATAAATTCAGGAAAAAATATTTGGAGGCATTTTATCAGCAAAAAATCGAACGACTACTAACCGAGCAACTTTTGATCCAGCGCTTGGAGATTGACAAAATCGCTGATCAGGATTATTATTTAGGCCAGGCTTATAGTGCAGTGTATGAACGATTGAAAAAAGAAAATGAAACCGAAGGTATGCCAGCCGGATTTTTGTTTGAAAAAATGATTGGCGGGATTTTGAAAAAGATTGCTTCTGACTTGGGCGAGAAATGGAAATTTTCCATGCAAAAAACCAGCGTGATTGAGGATGTGGAATTAAAAACTGATCTGGTAATTAATCTGCCGGAAAAGAATCGTGGTGTTGGCGTAGAGGAATCTAAAAAGGTTAAAGGCATCCAATTAACCTTGATTGAAAAAGGTAATGAAAAATTTCAGCGCAAGGTTGAGCAGGTGCAAAAAATAAAAGAGAAAATTAAAAAGAGCAAGGGTTTGGGCGAGAAAATGGAAATTGATGATTTGGTTTTATTGGAAGTTGAAGTTGGCAACCGCGATGTTTTGAGCAAATACGAGACCTGGTTAAGAAATGGCAAAAGCGCAGGCGGACCAGAAAGTAATTTTTCCGTTAATCAGATTATGGAATTTTTAGGCGGTATTTTTAAAGAAAGCGATTTGGATTTTGAGAATAATAAGGAATTTAAGGAAGAAGTGTGGCAGTATTTTAAGAACAAGGGATAACCGAAACACTAAAATAATTCACGAAAAAGCACGAAATGTTTAGTGATTTTCGTGAAAAAATTTCGTGGTTCATAATTCATATGTCCAAAGATTACTACAATATACTTGGCGTGACTAAAAACGCCAGTAAAGAAGAAATTAAAAAGGCCTTTCGCGAAAAGGCCCATGTTTTTCATCCTGACAAAAAAGGCGGCGATGAAAAGAAATTCAAGGAAATCAATGAAGCCTATCAGATTTTAGGCAATGACGATAAAAGAAAACAATATGATCAGTTTGGCACGACTTTTGATCAACAAGGGGGTTTTGGTGGCGGCATGAATTGGGAAGATATTATGCGCTCGGCCAGAGGCGGCGGCACATATTCTAATGTTGATTTTGGCGACATGGGCGATTTGGGTGATATTCTTGGTGATTTGTTTGGCGGCGGCTTTGGTTTTGGCGGTTCCAGAAACAGAGCGAGAACACAGACTCGCGGCCGTGATTTGGAAATTAATATTACTTTAGAATTTAAGGAAGCGGTTTTTGGCGTAAAAAAAATCATTGAATCGCATAAATTAGTGCCTTGCGAAAGATGCGAGGGTAGCGGCGCCGAGCCAGGCTCAAAAATGGTTACCTGTAAAACTTGCAATGGTCAGGGTAAGGTGCGCAAAATGCAAAGAACAATTTTAGGCAATGTGGCCACTGTTGCCACATGCGAAGATTGTTTGGGGCACGGCAAGGTTTATGAGAAAAAATGTTCCAAATGCGATGGCAGCGGCAGAATTAAAGAAAAAAAGGATATTGAGATTAAAATACCAGAGGGTGTTGATGATGGTACGACATTAAAAATGCATGGAGAAGGCGAAGCAGGATTACGCGGCGCCAAAACAGGGGATTTGTATATTCATTTGCATGTTAAATCAGATCATTATTTTACTCGCGAAAATGACAATATTTTAACCAAAGAAGAAATAAATTTTTCCACTGCGGCTTTGGGCGGCGAAGTGGAAGTCAAAACTATTGATGGTACGGTTAATCTGAAAATTCCCGCTGGCACGCAAAGCGGCAAGATTTTTATTTTACGCGGCAAAGGCGTGCCGCATTTTCAGCATCATGGCAGTGGCGATCATTTGGTGCAAATTGATGTGAAAACACCCTCAAATTTGAGCAAAAAGCAAAGGCAACTACTGGACGAATTAAGCCAAGAAGGCCTCTAAATCCCGCTATCCACAGGAAGCGGGATTTTTCTTTTTGACAAGCCATTTTTGTGCTATAATTAGACTAGTGTTATAGAGTTATAGCGTTTTAGCGTTATAGCGCTATAATTCTAAAATTCTATAGTACTAAAATCTAATAAAACAATGGGGTTTTTAACCAATATTAACTGGGCAACGCCGAGTTGGGATTTGTTTATAGTCCTCTTCTTTATTGTGGCTGCTTTTTTATACGGTTTATCTTTAGGCAGAGACAGAATTATTGTTATTTTGGTCAGTATTTACATGGCCCTGGCTATTGCTAATACTGCGCCTTATCTGAATAATTTTAGCGCCGAAATCAGTATTAATAATGGCTCAATTTTTAAGGTGACTATGTTTATTGGTTTATTTGTAGCCATCTTTTTTTTACTGGGCCGCAGCGCCTTGATTCACACTATTGCCGCGTCTGATAATCCGGGCAAGTGGTGGCAGTCAATTTTATTTAGCTTTTTCCATGTTGGTTTGCTTTTGAGTATTTTATTGGGTTATTTGCCTCAGGATATGGTTAATAATGTTTCAGCTGATATGCGCAATTTATTTATTTCAGATCCGGCCAAATTTTTCTGGCTGGTAACGCCCATTGTGATTATGGTTTTAATCCGCAAGCCCAAATCTAAACCCCAATTTTAATATGAAATTAGATTTATTTGTAAAAATTTTCTTAATTATCACTGTGTTTCTGGCCAGCGGTGTTTTGCTGGCTTCAGCGGCCGGCTATGGTTTTGTCAGCTATGAAACAATAAAGAATATCAACACTTTTGTTATTTGGGATAATGTCAGGGTTGATGGCACAGGGGTTGATTTTGCCAACAGTGGTACGGTTACGGCCGGCTCAATAAATATCGGAGCAAAAAATATTTATCTTAAGAAATTTTTAGGCTTTGGCTGCTCTTCAAACTATGTGGCCAGTCAAGAATGCAATACGATATTGGGCGATGCCGGCGGCGGCACTTTTTTAAGAGCCAAAAAAACTACCAGTGGGTTAAATATATCATCCGGAACCAAGGGCGTTGATTTTATTGCTTCATCAGTCAATATAGCCAATGGTATTACGGTCAGCAATAACGGCAATTTATATGTAGGAATTTTACCAGCAGAGGGAGCAACAAATAGTGGTTCAGTCTATGCCAGCGACTTAAGAGCTAATATAATGACCGTTACCAATAATATGCCCGGATTAATTTTTGAAAAAGACGCCATTTTCACGCCACAAGCTTTTTTATCTTTTGATTTATTGCAATAGTCATGAAAAATATTTATAAAATATTAATTTTCTTTTGTTTAACCTTGAGCATGGCGCTGACCACTAATTTTGTTTTAGCCCAGGGTTATTTTATTTTTAAGGATACAACAAATCAGCTCATCATTAATGACAGTTTGCAGTCTCGGGGCTACTTAAAAATAGGCGGTAGCGACAGAGAAGGTCTGTCTGGCGATCTTTTATTGGGTAAAGATTTAAATCAGGATGCGGGAGCTACATTATATATTTGTAAAGATACTGACAGTGATAGAGTCTGTGGTAGCAAAATTTTAACTTGGGCCGGTTCAGCTCTGACGGTTAATAGTGCAGATTATAATAAAATCCAGTTAAATGAAATGGGCGCACTGGGTATCACTGCCGGCGCTAATACTTATGTGACTGTGGCAGCGCCGATTAAAATTACAAATGCCAGCGGTACTGTTAAAGTTGGCAGCTCAGGTAGCGCAAACATAAGCGCCAACACTTTTTATATTGATAGCTTTGCTCCCAGCAGCGGTCAAACAATAGATCTATCTGCCTCAAAGTATAAGACAATAAATTTGGGTCCGGAATCAAATTTAAAACTATCAAAAGTTTGTACTCTTGATAAAGATGGCGCTGGTTGCGTTGGGCTGGGGCGAGGACTAAATACAGCCACAGGCAGTATTTTTGATTATTATAATAAACTTGGAACCAATGAGGACAATCTGCAAAACGGTACTTATGGCTCTGATCCGTCAGTGTATCCCTCACAAGGAACAAAACCTGTTGCTTATGGCGACTTTCTTTATAATTGCGAAAATAAAAAATGGCAAGAATTAGTTATCACAGCGGTAATAACTAATGATAAATCTGCATTCCCGTATCCTATTGATAGTAAACCGCTTTTGCCAGTTGAAAATACAGCTACTTTCGGACAAGGAGATTTGGTTGTTGCTGCCAGACAAACAGCTCTTATTGCGGCCATACAGCCAGGTCCACCAGACCCAATACCAACAGGTTATGTTTGGCCATCATCTTATTTTGAGCAATGGGATAGAGTGGGCGCTGGTACTGGTACTGGTGCAGACGCCGTGATCGATTCTATAATTAATAGTAATGGTAGAAGTGTGGAATTTGGACTTATTACCTGGCCATCAAAATTCAGAGATAATGATGTAATTCGATCTACGGGGACATATCCCAGCGCTGGTCGCAACTATAGTCCAATCCCTGCGCCCGGAACTTCTCCATACCCCGGCTCATTTAAAATCTACAGTTCCAAAGATCCTGTCGTAGTAAAAGCAAAAATTACTCAAATTCTCAGAGGCGGAACGCCCCTTACTCCTCCCACGTTTTATGGCATTAAAAAAGGAGATAGGATTGTTACAAGTCCTGTAACTAATGTTACATTTCAGCAAAACGATATAATAATTTCTAAAGATATTCCAGGTAAAATTGTTATTATTAATCCAGTCGATATGCATGGCTGGTGGTGTCAAAAAAGAGCGCCTGCGGAAAAAAAGGGTCCGCAACTTTGCTGTTGGTTAAAAATAGGCTATTAATTTATGAAAAAAATTATTAAAATTTGCTTAATCTTAATTATCTCTTTTCTGGTTGTTTCAGTTGCTTGGGCAAGCTTTGATTATAACGCAATCAAAGGATATTTCACGATTGATTCAGGCCTGAAAGTAAATGGCACAAATCTTATAATTGGCACCAAGATGGATCCAATCAACGGCTTAATGATCTCTCATAATTTGATATTTGATTCTGGCGGTTTGTACAAAAAGGGAGGCAGTCTGGCCATGGGCGAACAGCAAATCAATATCACCAATATTAATGCTGCTATTATTAATAAGAATTTGGTTTTTTCCTCTTTGGGCGGTCTTGATCCGATGACCATTTCAGGCGCTCTTACGGTGAATAAAAGTTTGGTTATTAAAAATAATGGGCTGAGCTTTGTATCTCAAATTGCGCCACCCAAAGCCATATATGCTACAAGTGCTTATATGGCTAATTTAACGACATCCACCGACCCTTATACAATTAGCACTGGCACGACAATTCAATCAAAACAAGCCGCCACTGTCTTGGCCATTACTTATGGTGAAGAAGACAGTCCTTATTGCCAGGTTGTTTCTTTTGATAATGGCGTGGACTGGGCAAATGAGTATAGAAATGACGGTACCAAGGATTCAGCCAGTAATGCTTGTGATAGTGGAGGAGGAAGTGGTAATATGTCACAACCCTCTTGCTGCCCAAATGATAATTATGTTTTAAGCGCTGATGTGATTTATGGTAATGACCAGAGTAGTACAATACAATCTGGTACTTCCAGCGGCAGATTGCTTTGCTGTCATGCTTATAACCCACCTGCATATTAATTTTATTTAATTCATAATAATTAAGATAATGGCAAAAAATAAAGGTTTTGATTTTAAGATTAAAGAGCTGGAAAATAGTTTGGAATTTGAAATTAATCCCAAAATCTATTCGTTAAACGCTATTTATAAAACAGCTTATTTTTTCTTGGATAAAGTTTATGTTTTTTTAAGTGGTGATCCAAAAAAGGAAATTAGAGTGAGTTTTAAGGTCAAGGAGGCTGGTTTGGATTTAAAAAAATTGGCTAATGAATTTTATAATGAACTTTTAAATCAATTGTTGCGTGAAAAAGTCAGTTATAGTAATTCCAAATTAAGAGAATTCATTGTCGCTAAGGCACTTTATAATGCCGTGCCCAATGAAGTTGATGAGCTTTTAAAAGAGGTTGAGGAAGAGGATTGGCAGGAAGACCCTTTGGGCATTGCCAAAACCTGGGAGGAACAACAAAGGGAAAAGGGGGAAAAGAGTAAAAAAGGAAAAAGGAGTAAGAAGGGGAAGAAAAAGGCAAAATAATATGGAAATGATTGAGTTTAATAAGAAAATATATAAACTGGAAGCCATAAAAAAAGCAGCCGAGGAATTTAAAAATTTGGCTAACATTAGGATAAAAGAAACTGGGGGATATATTAAAGTAACTTTTGATAAAATCGATTCCGAATATAAAGAGGTGTTAAAAGATGAATTTACCAACTTTGTGCTGGGGATGCTTAGTTAAAATAAATTATGTTAGATCTAAAGACAATCGAAAAATTAGATTGGAAAACCGTTGGTTTTTTCCGCTTTAAGAAGTTTGATAATGATTATTTATTGACTAATGATGTGGGTAAATTCGTTTTTATTAATGAAAGCGACTTTAAAAAATTTATTATTGGAAAATTAGATATTAAAAGCAATATATTCAAGGAGTTAAGCGAGAATTTGTTCATTTTAGACAAAAATTATGCCAAAGGATTAATTGAAGATTTTC
>CAIXNZ010000111.1 GCA_903920975.1 Candidatus Falkowiibacteriota bacterium
AAGAAGTAGCGACTGGCAACAGATTGATAGATGATATTTTGGATTTATTTAATATTTGGCTGGTAAAAAGACTTCCTGCTAGTAAATATTTACATCCGACCACCAAGCCCCCAGCATTATACGAAAAGTCATTGAGGCGATGCACGAAGCCAGGCGATACCGTATTAGATTTATGTGCTGGCTCTGGCAGTCTATTAATTGCCTGCGAACAACTTAAACGGAGAGCTTTCCTCTGTGAAATTTCTCCTATATTTACTCAATTAATAATCAACCGTTATGAAACACTCACAAACAACAAAGCCCAAAAACTTAATTAACTACGGCGATTTTTTCAAATTGGGTGATCACTATCTTTGTTGCGGTGATTGCCGAGATATAGAATTAATAAATAAATTTCTAAAAGGTTTTAAAATCAAACTGATTTTATGCGATGTGCCTTATGGGGTTTCGTTGGTTGAAAATAAGTCTGATTTACTGAAAACGAAAATAAAGCATAAAATTATTGTCGGCGATGAGGAGCAAAGCGAAGCCAAATACAGACAATTTAACAAGGACTGGCTGATCGCAATAAAACCGTACTTGGAAAGAAAAAATGCTTTTTACATTTTCAATTCTGATAAAATGATTTTTGCCTTGAAGCAAGGAATTGAAGACGCAGGGATTCATTTTGGCCAGCTTCTAATTTGGATTAAAAGCCAAGCAGTGATCGGTCGTAAGGATTATTTGCCCCAGCACGAACTAATTGCCTACGGCTGGTATGGCACTCATGAATTTTTAAAAAGCAAAGATAAAAGCGTTTTATTTTATCCAAAACCTCAAGCTAATAAATTGCACCCGACAATGAAGCCAATAAGCTTATTAAGAAATTTGATTTTGAACAGCACTCGCATTGGCGATATTGTTTATGATGGTTTTGCTGGGTCAGGGTCGACTGTCCTAGCGTGCGAGCAAACAAAAAGAAAATGCTTAACGATTGAAATTGATCCAGATTATTGTCAAATAATCTTGGACAGATTTGAGAAGTTTACAAATATTGCACCTAAGAAATTAAATTAAAACTATGCTCCGCGACAAGCAAAAGCTGGCCATAATTGAACAATTGAAAAAAATTCCGATAGTCCAAATCTGCTGTGAAAAGACTGGTATTTCACGTGCCACATACTACAGATGGCGCAAGTCAAGCGTTGAATTTGCCAAAGCAACTGATCAAGCAATAACTGAAGGTGTTTTAATGGTAAATGATTTGGCTGAGAGCACTCTTTTGAGTACGATTAAAGACAAAAATATCACGTCTACGATCTTTTGGCTCAAGAACAGACATCAGGCATATAAGCCTAAAATTGAATTATCAGGAACCGTAAATGCTTCCAATGAAAAGTTAACTAAACCGCAGGAGAAATTAATTAAAACTGCACTCCAATTGTCTAATTTAATAATTAAACGTCAAAACTATGATGACCCAAAACCAGAAACTAAGTGAGCAAAAAATTGAAGCTGCTTTAATTGATAAAATTTTAGAGGACAGAAAAGTCCGTTCTATGGTGACATGTGAAAGCCATTATTGGTTTTTTAATGTGTACTTTTCGCATTATGTAACTTACGAGACTGCAGATTTCCAAAAAGAATTATTTGCCTTAACTGAAGATGAGTCAATTAGAAATTTAGTGGTTGTAAGTTTTAGAGGCAGTGGCAAAAGCACGCTAATGACTATGTCATACCCACTCTGGGCGATTCTAGGGAAACAACAGAAAAAACATGTAGTGATTCTTTCGCAAACCATGCAACAGGCCAAACAGTATCTTAAGAACATTAAAGATGAACTGGAAAAGAATATAATCCTAAAGAGTGATCTAGGGCCATTCCAAGAAGAAAATGATGAATGGCGTTCATTTTCCTTGGTTTTACCCAAATACAATGCCCGTATTACTGCCGCCTCCAGCGAACAAAGTATCCGCGGTTTAAGACACGGTGCTCATCGGCCAGATTTGATTATCCTTGATGATGTCGAAGATATAAATTCAGTTAAAACTAGGGAGTCTCGCAATAACATGTACAATTGGGTAGTCGGCGATGTTATTCCTCTTGGCGACAAAAATACCAGATTAATTTTTATCGGCAATTTATTGCATGATGACGGTTTGCTTATGAGATTAAAAGATGGTATTAAAAATAATATCTTGGACGGAGTTTTTAAAATGTATCCCCTACTAGATGATAACGAGAATATTGCCTGGCCAGGCAAATATCCGACAATGGCTGAAATACTGGAAGAAAAAAAGAAAATCGGCAATGAATCGGCGTGGCAAAGGGAATTTTTGTTAAGGATTATTCCTGACAAGGATCGGATTTTCTTTAGGGAATGGATCAAAACTTATGATAATTTGCCTGACAAAGAATGCTCATTTAGTTGCACGGGCGTTGATTTGGCTATTTCTGAAAGCGATTCGGCTGATTATACTGCCATGGTAACCACTAAAGTGTACGGCTATGGTGATTCCGCTACGATCTATGTACTGCCAAATCCTATCTGCGAAAGAATGGATTTTCTAAAGACAATGAATTGCATAAAGGATATTCGGAAAATGAATTTTTCACGGCATAGAATTTATATTGAAGACGTTGGCTATCAAAGATCCACTATTCAGTATTTAAAAGCTGAAAGGTGCCATACAGAACCTTTTCAAGTCCATGGACAAGACAAAAGATCGCGCTTGATTACCATAAGCCACCTAATCCAAGAAGGCAGAGTATTGTTTCCCACAAAAGGAGCGGAATTGCTTATTCAGCAATTAGTCGGCTTTGGCATTGAAAAACACGATGATCTGGCTGATGCCTTTGCCATTGCTATCCATAAATCCTTTGAAAGGGCGAGCCATTGTTGCCGTATAGCCATCAGTAAATAGAAATATTTTTTTAAAAACAAAACCGACCCAATTCCGCCAAAAACTTAAAGTTAATGTTTATGGACGGGGATGGGTCGGTTTCACCGTATTTATCTGCTCCGGGGGTGGGATTCGAACCCACGACCAATTGGTTAACAGCCAACTGCGCTACCACTGCGCTACCCCGGAAAATTTTGATTTTATTTAACGACCACTGCTTGCCCATGCACCTTTATGGTGCTGGGCGCTACCCCGGAATGATATTAATAAAAAAACGAACAATATTCGTTTTTTTATATTGACATAATAGCATCATTTTGGCCAGTAGTCAATAAATATCTAGCTTTGATTAATTTTTCTTACTTTCAGATGCCTCCAGACATACAAAACTATTGTAAGTACTATTACAATACCAATAAGTAAATCAAAATTATGCATTGTTTTCTGAATCAATTCCCAATTATTCCCCATTTTAACACCCAACCATGTAAATAAAATAGTCCAGGGTATAACGCCTAAAAAAGTGAATAGAGTAAATTTTTTAAAGTTCATTTGCGCAATTCCAGCAGGGAAAGAAATATATGTTCGAATGACTGGCAATAAACGCCCAAAAAATACTGCCCAATCTCCATATCTATTGAACCATTTGTCAGTCAGATTCAAATCATGATGCGAAATCAAAATATATTTGCCATATTTTTCTATCAAGGCCCTGCCGCCATATTTGCCAATAACATAAGCCAGACAAGAACCCGCCAAATTACCCAGAGTGCCAAATAAAACAATTAGCCAAAACAATAATTTACCATCAGCTACTAAAAAGCCGGAGAACGGCATGATGATTTCCGAAGGAATGGGCAGGCCACAGCTTTCCAAAAGCATGAGCAAAAAAATTCCAGCATAACCCGAAGCGTCAATAATACCGATGACCAAACCAATTATTAAAGTGATTAAATTTGTTATCATAAAATAATTATAGATATTAAATTCAATTTAAATAAATATCATCCAAGCAATATCAAATACGGACTTTGCTAGTCCGTATTTTATTTTATTTAAAAATCTTTTAGTTTTTCAATCTGGCGGTGCATCTTAATCTTTTCTAAAGACTTGGCTTCAATCTGCCTGATGCGCTCGCGGGTGACATCAAATTCTTTGCCAACTTCTTCCAGGGTATGAGCCACGCCATCGCCTATGCCAAAACGCATCTCCAGAATTTTTTGTTCTCTGGGCGAAAGTTCGCCAATAATATCTTTGACATAATCGCGTAAAAGTTGCAGGGCAGCGGCTCGGTCAGGCGCCATATTTTTTACATCTTCAATAAAGTCCTCCAAAGTTGAGTCGTCCTCATCTTCGCCAACTGATGTTTCCAAAGAGACTGTTTCCTGTGAAATATTGATAATATGTCTGACTTTGGCCAGTTCCTCGCCCATTTCAGCGGCGATTTCTTCGGGCAATGGTTCACGGCCTAAATCCTGAATCAATCTCCTTTGCACCTGCTGAAATTTGTTAATGGTTTCCACCATATGGACCGGAATTCTGATTGTTCTGGATTGGTCGGCTAATGATCTGGTGATGGCCTGTCTGATCCACCAAGTCGCATAGGTTGAAAACTTATAACCTTTACTGGCATCAAATTTTTCTACAGCTTTGAATAGACCGATGTTGCCTTCTTGGATTAAATCAAGCAAAGACATATTTTTACCCACAAACTTTTTGGCAATGGAAACAACTAAGCGCAAATTGGCCTCAATTAATTTTTTTACAGCCTCTTGGTCGCCCTTATCTTTTCTTCTGGCCAAAGACATTTCTTCTTCACCTTTTAAGAGCGGCACTTTACCAATTTCGCGCAAATACATCTGGATAGAATCTTCGCTGGTAATATCAGCCAAAACCATTCTCTTCCTTTCTTTGCCAGTGGCAATTTTACCCAGAGCCTCATCTTTTTCTTTACTGGTCATGAGAATACCACCCTTTAAGGATACTATTTGCACGCTATTATGTTCCAATTGATCTAAAAAATTTTCAAATGCATCAATGTATTCTTCAACCTCGGGAAAAACCAATAATAATTCCTGTTCCGTGACAAAACCGCGACTACGGCTTTTTGCCAAAAGTCGCGCTAATTGCTCTTCACCCGGCCTTTTAATAATTTTTTTCTCCCTTTTCCCAGCCGCTTTTTTGCTTCGTTTTTTGGCTTTTTTATGAATTTTTCTTTTGGGAGAAGTTTTTTTTCGTTTTGGCTTGGTTTTTTTGGCCATAATTATTATAAGTTGTTTAATTTGTCCGTTAACACGGAAAATTCTTTGGACAGCTCCTGGATTTGCGCCTTATTTTTCTCTTTTTCCGCCTGGGCGATCAACATCTGGACTTGTTTAATTTTTTTATTAACATAGCTCCTTATTAAAGCAATAATAATATCAATCAATTCCCTTTCGATCTGGTCATCTGTATAATCAAAAAAATCCTTATCAGCCAAAAGTAGTAAGGTTGAAGTTAAATTCACCAGTTCTTTAGCTTTGTCTGATAATGTTTTTTCAAATTGAGAATATTCAAATTCCTTCTTTTCATTATAATATAGAATGACTTCTCTGTAAATTTTCTGCAGTTCAGGCGTCGGCAACATTTCCACTTCCAAATGGCTGATCGCGTAATCAAGGTTTTGCGGATATTTCAGAACCAGCGCTAAAAACTGCCTGCACAGCATCTCTTCCCTGCTTAATTTATTTGTATTATCAGCCGTAATATCGGGCAGACCCGGTTTTTTTCCGTCCATAAAGGGCGCAAAAGCTTCACGCAAGATGTTGTCAGGCACATCTAACTTCTGGGCTAGTTTAGCTAGCCAAAAATCTTGTTCAACCTTATCCGGCAATTTGGCAATTTGCTTAAACAATCTGTTAGTAATTTCTTTGCGCTGTTCGCTATTATTTTTATCGTATTTGGCAAATATTTTATCAGAATAAAAATCCATGATTGAAATGGCATTATCAATGGCCTTGAGCCAATGCTCTGACCCTTGTTTAATGCAATCATCAGGATCTTTAATGGCTATTTTATTTATCTCCTTGGGCAATTGAATGACTCTGATATTAAATCCCAGAGCTAGCGCCGTATCAATCCCCCTTTCAGCGGCTGTTTGTCCTGCCAAATCAGCATCAAATGATAAAGCAATATTATTTGTATAACGCTTCACCAGTTTTAATTGTTCCTGGGTTAAGGCCGTGCCAGAAGAAGCCACCACATTGGTTACGCCAGCCTGATGCGAAGCAACCACATCCATGTTGCCTTCCACGATCACCACTAAATCTTTTTTCTTAATTTCATTCTTAGCTTTATCCAGACCATAAATAACCAAGCTTTTATTATAAATCAAAGTTTGAGGCGTATTAACATATTTACCGCCCTGGTCTTGTTTTTTTTCATCCAAAATTCTGCCGGTAAAGCCTACGACAGCGCCATGCTGGTCAAGAATAGGAAACATCAGCCTTAACCTAAAACGGTCATAAAGTTGACCCTTGTCATTTTTTACAACCAGGCCAGAAAGCAGAATGTCATTTTCTTTGTACCCCTTTTTTAGTAAAAAATTTAAAAGTTTATCCCAGGAATCAGGCGCATAACCAATTTTGAAATCTTCTACGATTTCCGGTTTGAGTTCTCTTTTATTAATATAATCTCTGGCAATCTGGCCTTCCTGAGATTTTAACAGTGATAAATGGAAAAAATCAGCTGAAATTTTTAAAATATCCATTAATTTGGTTCTCTGTGAAGCTTCTTGCGGATTAACTTTATGTAATTTAATACCGGCTTTTTCTGCCAAAAGGCGCAAAGCTTCTGGAAATTCCAGGCCTTCAATTTTTTGTACAAATTCAAAAATATCACCGCCTTCGCCGCAGCCAAAGCAATGCCAGATCTGCTTATCGCGGGAGACCATGAATGAAGGCGTTTTTTCATTATGAAACGGACAACGCGCCCGCCAATTAGTACCGGCCGGCTTTAAAGCAGTGTATTCGGAAATCAGATCCACGATATCAATTTTTGATTTTATTTCCTCTGTCTGAGAATTTAGCATATGGCTAATTTATCATAATCATAACATTAATTCAATTCAAAACCCTCGAGCAAGAAAGCAAGAGGGTTTTTAAAAAAATACCTATTTTTTTCCAACATTCAAAAGTAAATTAATGCAATACACTCCGGCCAGACCAACTAAAATGTAAACAATTGTGACTAAAATCGGGATTGTGCTCAAAATTGCGGTAACTAAATTAAAATTGAATAAACCAAGCAATCCCCAATTAATAGCGCCCACAATCACCAGAACAAACGCAATCAGATCTAATACATTAAGTCTTTTCATTTTTTTTGACGTTAATTATTAAATTTTGGATCACTAGATCCAATTTTTTATTTATTTAAAATCCAGATTAATATCCGGGGGATTGGGAACCTTGTATCCTAAAATAACAACCTCCTTGGCAATTCGTTGCAAATGTACCGTCAACGCACACAGTGCCTCCAAAGACCCTGCATACAAGAGGTAAAAAATTTTTATAAACTTTATAATTGTCACATCTTGAAAATTCAAGGCATATCTCCCCGCCGCTTTGTATTTTATGGCACAAGGGAGCACAAGCTTCGATTATACCTACGGGTATAGGCCAAAATAATAATACTGTAATCACAATTACTAAGCCCAAAATTATAAATAAAAATTTTAAATTTCTTTTTTTCATAATTTATTTATTTAAAATCCAGATATTGTAAGCCAAATATGTGGCAAAACAGACCCAGATGGCATATGGCCAGATTAAAATTGAAGCAACGCGTGAATATGGCCAGATTAGAATGCAAAGACCTAAAACTGAAATTTCCAAAATAATCATTTCTATTATTGAAGGACCAATATTATGTGAATAAAAGAAAATATAGCTCCACAGTACATTTAAAATCGCGTTAACAATAAAAAATCCAATTATCCACCAGAATAAATTGGTTCTGGGTGCGCTATTCCAAATAATCAAAACTGAAATTGTTGAAAGAATAAAAATTACTGTCCAAACACTGCCGATAAATCCCCCGCCAGGTGCTAGGCTTGGTAAATTTAAAGTTTTGTACCAGTCCATACCAGCGCTGGTCAGAAAACTGCCAATGACTGCCACGGCAATGGTAATCAAAGGGATGATAATGTAATTTGGTTTCATAGGATTAGTTTACTGGTTTATTTGTTTATTGGTTTATTTGAATGTAAGAAAACGGCCATTTCCCCGGACGGTAGAGACGTGGCATGCCGCGTCTCTACATTATCGGTGTAGCCAATACGGCCGTTTTTTAGATCTCCTTACCACCCTTCAGTTCGGCTCCGCTCACTGTAAACTTAAGCCTATGTCCTGAGCCTGCCGAAGGATCAGGGTGACAGTTACGGACGATTTCCAATTATCTTCATTCTCTATTCTTTGTTCT
This sequence comes from Candidatus Falkowiibacteriota bacterium, assembly GCA_903920975.1. Lineage (GTDB taxonomy): Bacteria > Patescibacteriota > Patescibacteriia > CAIXNZ01 > CAIXNZ01 > CAIXNZ01. The sequence goes on from CAIXNZ010000111.1 coordinate 8,343, forward strand.
TTATTCTATGTTCTAACTTCCCCGTCGCCAATTGTCCGCACGCCGCTTCAATATCAGCGCCAAAGCGGTATCTTAATGTTGTAAATACCCTATTTTTTTCCAAAATATCTTTAAAATGTTTAATTTTATCCGTGGAAGGCGGTTGATAAGCCCCGGTCTTATTATACGTTATTAGGTTCACAAAATAAAGCGGTTTTTTCATTAATTTGGCTAATTTTAAGGCATCTTCGTCTGAATCATTTACACCCCTGATCAAAAGGTATTCAAACATTACTTTACGATTGGTTTTGGCAATATAATCATCAACTGCTTCTAAAATTTTATGAATGGAATACTTTTTACCGCAAGGAATTATACTGGTGCGAGTCCTATCATCTGGCGCGTGCAAGGAAATGGCCAGATTAACCTGCATTTTTTCGTCTGAAAATTTTTCAATGCCTTCGGTAATGCCAATTGTGGAAATGGAAAAATGGCGGATGCCAATAGCCAAGCCATGCGGGTCATTAATAATTCTAATGGCCTCCATAACATTCTCATAATTTAAAAACGGCTCACCCATGCCCATAAAAACAATATTATCGATTCTTTCAGCGCTTGCCTTTAATTTTCTGGCAAAAAATAAAATCTGACTGACAATTTCCCAAGTTTCCAGATTTCTTTTAAAGCCCATGGCGCCAGTGGCGCAAAACTTACAGCCCAAAGGGCAGCCGACTTGCGATGAAACGCAAACAGTATTTCTACGATTGTGTTTCATTAAAACAGTTTCGATTTTCAAACCATCGCTTAAAGTAATCAAAGCCTTGATCGCGTCTTCATCCTTTGATTCAAAAATTTGCGCCTTAACTTCCAGCGGAGCTTTTTTGGCCAGTTCAGCTCTGAGTTCTTTGGGCAAAGTCATGGCCTTGTCCCAATTATCAATTTGCTCAACAAAAATAGCCTGCTTAATTTGCTTAACTCTGTAAGCAGGCTGATCTCTTAAGATATCGTTAAATTGAGTATAGAATTTGTTCATGAGAAAATGTTAAAAACTATGGTTACTTTTTTCATAAATTTAAATCTTGATAATTAGTTTATTTACCTTGACCCTCAAGTTTATCCTTCAACATTAGAATGCCCCTAGCTAAATAAATTGAGCAGATACCCACGCCTAAATATTCTAGAGCATTAATCCATTGCTGATTTAATAATTCCACTGAAATTAAAATAATAACCGATATTGGTAGCAATGCTAACAATATAAGTCCCAAGACAGCTAACAAAAACTGAATTAATCCGTAAGCAAAATTTACCAAGTAATCATCAATTCTTTTAAAACTATTTTTCATAAATTTATTTCTTTTCAATTTCTTGAAAAGCAAAAATCATAAGAATAAATAATATAATTCCCATAATGCCCCCGGCTTTCAAACCGCCAATCGCTGCAATTCCAAAGGTTAGAACAGCCCACAAAAACCAAAGTAAAACTCCTGCTCCCGCATGGTCTTTCCCTGTATATTTTTTTATATCATCGCTAGTGTCAAAGCTAATATTATTATTTATGGCAGTTTGGATTTTAGACTTTTCAGGCTTACCTAATATTTTATTTCTTACTGATTCTGGTAATGTTTCTAAAAATTCACGCTTCTCCCAAAATCCATATCTTACAATTTGTTCTGCTTTTGCCTCTGCTACATCCTTATGAAAATTTTTAATTTCTCTTAAATATTTGAAAATTTCATCTTTGTCTAAACGCATAAATTATTTAAGTAATTTATTTAAATCCACTTGTTTTATTCTCCACTGCAAATTATATTTATAATTTTTAAAAAAATT
>CAIXNZ010000112.1 GCA_903920975.1 Candidatus Falkowiibacteriota bacterium
AAAATATCGCTGAAAAGAACTGGTCTAAAGGCATGATTATGACATTCATCGAGAAAATCTACAATCGTAGCGAGTTTGCCATGAAATTTTTTCAGCATTTGCTGAACAATTGGTTGTCTTTTATCATCCTCGCCAAAAAGTCTTAGAACTCGTCCACCACGCTGAGTAGCTTTAACTACTGAACTGGTAATGCGCAAATTAATTAAAGCAGTGATAAGAGTATTATCAAATCCCTTATCAACAAGATCTACTGTAGTCAGCACCTTGACTTTTCCTGTTTTAAAGTCATAAAGGCGCTGCTTTAAATCTGCTCGAGATAAAGGGTGTTTTTGGTTTGAGCCCCAAACTGCTTTACTAGAAATTCCAGCTCGCTGGAAAATTCGAGTAACTTTTATGGCATGATTAATATTTATGCAAGTTATTAAGCATGTCTGGTCATTCAAATACCGTTTGTAAATATCCAGCGCTGCCTTATTACGCCTTGATACATCAATATAACGCTTTTGCTCTTTGAGGTCATAATCTCCCATGCGCCTGGTTATTTTTGAGATATCAATATTTGTTTGGGCAAGCCAGTTCTGGACATGGCAGAGCATGCCAATTTTGATTGCTTCTTCGATGGTCATTTTAGCAATCAATGGCAAATAACTGGAAACCTGTTTTGTTTCGCTGTAAGTATCAGAAGCAGTTAAGCCAATCTGGATGGTCTCTGGTCCAAAATGTTTTCTGATATTTTGGCGGCCAGGGCTTAAGGCTTCATGGACTTCATCAAAAATCACGAGGTCAAATTTTTCTGGCAGCAGATGCTGTCTTTGTATTGACTGATAAGTGGCAACAGTAATTTGTTCGGACATATTTTTGCGAGCACCAGTGAAGACATCAATCGTAAAATTAGAAAATTTTCTGAATCGCTCCTCGGTTTGGTCGACAAGCGTGATAGTCGGCACCAAAAACAAAACTTTTTTAAAGCCGCCTGCTATTGCCAGTTCAATGGCAATATTGGTTTTACCAACACCGCTCGGTAGCATAAGATAGCCCATGGTCATGCCCTTTTTCAAAAATTCATACAAAGACATAAAAATGCCATGCTGCCCTTTTCTAAGTCGATGCTCTGGTTCTTTGACTCTGATATAGTGCTTGATATTTTTCAGGATTTCAAATAGCTTCATATTTTCCTCCTTTTTGAATTTTTAAAGTACTTTACTTTAACAGAATTATAAAGAGTAGCATCCAAATTAGCAAATGTCAAACTATTTTATGCTATACTTAAGCTATGGAAAAAGCACAATTTTGGACAGAAAAAGACAATAAAATTCAATGTAAACTTTGCAATCATTATTGTTTGATTACTGAGGGCAAGGTTGGTATTTGCGCTGTCAGAAAAAATATTGGTGGTGAACTGCAGTCATTGGTTTATGGCAAATTGATTGCTGAAAACGATAATGACCCGATTGAGAAAAAACCGCTCTTTCATTTTTTGCCTGGCAGTTTGACTTATTCAATTGCCACGGTTGGTTGCAATTTGCGCTGTATGCACTGTCAGAACGCTGACATTTCCCAATATCCTATTGAGGAGCAATTTAAAAAAAATATTGTGCCAGGCCATGATGCCACGCCAGAACAAGTTGTCGCCCGCGCCAAAGAATCTGGTTGCCAATCAATTGCTTATACTTATACTGAGCCAACAATTTTTGCCGAGTTTGCTATTGATTGCATGAAACTGGCTAAAAAAGCTGGCTTGAAAAATATTTGGGTTTCTAACGGTTACACGGCGCCCGAAGCCTGGCCAAAAATACTTCCCTATCTTGACGCAATAAATGTTGATTTGAAATTTTTTAATAATGAAACATATTTAAAAATTTGCGGTTGTAAATTGCAGCCTGTTTTGAATAATTTGAAATTTTTGAAACAAAAAAATGTTTGGCTGGAAATTACAACCTTGATTATTCCTGGTCAAAATGATTCTGATGAAGAACTTTTAAATATTGCCAATTTTATAAAAAAAGAATTAGGCGCGGAAACACCGTGGCATGTTTCCCGCTTTTATCCGCAGTATAAATTGCAAGATACTGATCCAACCGAGGAAGAAAGAATTTATACAGCAGTGCAACTTGGTAAAGAGGTTGGATTAAAATATGTTTATGGCGGTAATGTATTGTCTGAGAATTTAGAAAATACCTACTGCCCCGTTTGCGGCGAATTGGTAATTGAGCGCAAAGGTTATGAAATTAAACGATTTGATAAAGATGGCAAATGTCCAAAATGCGGAGAAAAGATAGATTTAATTTTAAAATAATTTTGTGTCATGGTGAGGTTCTCGAACCATGACGGGAATTGTCACCCTTCGAGAGCCTCAGGGTGACAATTCCCTTCTTGACAAGCGTTTTTTTTACGAATATACTGGTATTAGCACTCGGTTAATGTGAGTGCTAAAAACCATTATTCCCTACTTTAGTAGGCCTAATGGCCGGCTAAAGCCGGGTATAATTTTTTATATCAATTATTATGTTTAATATAAACAAGTTTACTACTAAATCTCAGGAGGCCTTGCGCCACGCGCAGGAAATTGCAGTTGATAATCATAATCAGCAAGTTGATGCTTTGCATTTATTGGCTGGCCTGCTTCTTCAAGAAGACAGTTTGGTTTTAACAATTGTTAAAAAACTGGAAGTGGAAGTAGTAAATCTAAAAAAAGAAATCTCTCGGGCCATTGAAAATATGCCCAAAAGCAAGGTGGAAGTTAATCTGACGCAAATGTTTTTGACCGAAGATTTGGCCCGCGTTTTGGCTGGGTCTGAAAAAGAAGCCAAAGATCTCAAAGACGAATATATTTCCACTGAACATATATTTCTTTCAATACTAAATACAAAGTCCAAGGCCAAAACGCTTTTGGAAAGTTTTGATATTAAATATGATGAGGTTTTGAAATTATTGGCGCAATTAAGAGGTTCTACTCGCGTCACAGATCCGGAGCCAGAATCAAAGTTTCAAGTGCTGGAAAAATACGCGCAAAATCTGACTGAAATGGCCAGACAGGAAAAATTAGATCCGGTCATTGGCCGTGATTCTGAAATTCGCAGAGTCATGCAGGTATTATCGCGCAGAACAAAAAATAACCCAGTTTTAATTGGTGAAGCTGGCGTGGGTAAAACTGCCATTGCCGAAGGTTTGGCTCAACGCATTGTGGCTGGTGATGTGCCAGAGACTTTGAAGAATAAAGAAGTGATTGCTCTGGATTTGGGATCTTTAATTGCCGGCACTAAATTTCGCGGTGAATTTGAAGACCGTCTCAAAGCTGTTTTGAAAGAAGTGGAAAGTAGCAATGGCCAGATTATTTTATTTATTGATGAATTACATACCGTTGTTGGCGCTGGCGCTATTGAGGGCTCAATGGATGCTTCAAATATGTTAAAGCCCGCGTTAGCCAGAGGCAAATTACATGCTATTGGCGCGACAACCATAAAAGAATATCAGAAATATATTGAAAAAGATCCGGCTTTGGAGCGCAGATTCCAGCCAGTCATGGTTTTGGAGCCGTCAATTGAAGACACTATTGCTATTTTGCGCGGCATTAAAGAAAAATATGAAGTTCATCATGGCGTGAGAATCACTGATTCGGCTATAACGGCAGCTGCTGATTTATCACAGCGCTATATTACTGACAGGTTTTTGCCAGACAAAGCCGTGGATTTGATTGACGAAGCAACTTCTGCTTTGCGCATGGAAATTGATTCCATGCCAGAAGATTTGGATAAAATGAAAAGAAAAATAAAACAATTGGAAATTGAAAAAGCCGCGCTTAAAAATGAATCGGAAAAAGAAGCCAAGGATAACTTGAAAAATTTAAATATAGAACTTAATGATTTGAAAGAAAAATCAAATCAATTGGAACTGCACTGGAAAAATGAAAAAGAAATTATTACTAAAATTCGCGATGCCAAAAAGAAAATTGATTCTTTGAAGCAAGAAGCCGATATTTTGGAAAGAAAATCAGAATTGCAAAAAGTGGCCGAGATTCGCTATGGCACAATTCCGGCTTTTGAAAAAGATATTAAATCTCTGGAAAAAAAATTAGCCGTCATTCAAAAAGAGCACAAGATATTGAAAGAAGAAATAACCGAAGAAGACATTGCCGCCGTGGTCTCGCGCTGGACAGGCATTCCTGTTTCCAAAATGTTGCAGTCAGAAATGGCTAAATTAGCTCATGCTGAAGATGAATTAAAAAAGCGCGTCATTGGTCAGGAAGAAGCTATTTCTGCCGTGGCTAATGCCATTAGGCGCTCCAGGGCGGGCGTGAGCGAGGAAAACAAGCCAATTGGCTCGTTTATCTTCTTGGGCCCAACTGGCGTGGGTAAAACAGAATTGGCCAAGGCCTTGGCTGAATTCATGTTTAGCGATGAAAATGCCATGATCCGCGTGGACATGTCAGAATATATGGAAAAGCATTCTATTTCCAAATTCATTGGCTCCCCTCCCGGTTACATTGGCTATGATGAGGGCGGACAATTAACAGAGCGAATTCGCAGACGACCTTACTCCGTAGTTTTATTTGATGAAATTGAAAAAGCTCATCCCGATGTCTTTAATGTTTTATTACAATTACTTGATGATGGGCGTTTGACCGATGCTAAGGGTCGCGTGGTTAATTTTAAAAATGCTATTATCATCATGACTTCAAATTTGGGCAATCAGCTTTTAAAAGAGGTTTCACTTGGTTTTGAAGATAAATCAGTTCGAACTGATCAAAAAATGGATGAAGAAAAAATGAAAGAGCGAGTCAATGAAGCGTTAAAATCTCATTTCAAGCCGGAATTTATCAATCGCTTGGATGAAATAATTATTTTCCATCCTTTGGCGAAAAAAGAAATTGTAAAAATTATTGATTTGCAATTGGATATTGTTAAAAAAAGATTATTGGATAAAAAGATTAAAGTTGAATTTGGCGACGCGCTCAAAGAATATTTATCCAATAAAGGCTTTGATCCGCAATTTGGCGCTCGTCCGCTCAAGCGCGTGATTCAAAGCCAGATTCTTGATGATCTGGCTCTGCAGATAATTGAAGGCAAGATTAAAGAAGGACAGAAAGTAAAAGTGGATGTGGTGAAGGATAAAGTGGTGTTCAAATAAACCATTTTGTCATACTGAGCATGTCGAAGTAGACAAAATGCTTCAATAAAAAAAAGAGGCGATGAAAGTCGTCTCTTTTTTAAGATTATCTGAATTTAATTTTATATGTTTTTATTGGGCTTTTATATCCCTTCTTTCCTGTAATGGGGTTACTATTCCCCCTAGTTGACCAATTATTAAATTTAGTTCTGTCAGGTGCTGTTCGATAATGAGGAGAAACATATGTGCCGCTTTTTTTAATATATCCCCTTATTCGAGTATATGCATTAGCATTATTGGCTATGGTAAAGTTTAGTGTGAAAAATAGTAAAAAAGCAACTAAAATTAAAGTAATTTTTTTCATATATTATGGCATTATTGATAAGCCGATAATTATTGCAGTAGAAATTATTACAACTGATAAAATAATAACAACTCCAAGATTTTTATCCTTTACTTCCTGCCATTCATTAATAGGTGTAAACCAATCAAATACTTTTAGCATTATTCCTAAAGATACTGCCATTGAAATTGCGCCGGTCAATGCCCAGCCAAACATTATTAGGTATTGTTTTAATATTTCGAGCATATTTTTTAAAATTATTTTGTTGTATATAAATAATTATTGTTCTATCACATTTCCAAATTGATAGGTATAAATAATTGAATCATTAAACCATGTAATATTAGAATCCCAGGTTGTTCCGAATAATCTCTTAGCCACAACTTCAGTTTTAATCCATCTTAATTTACCATCTGAATCAACTATGTAGGTGGCAGGATCCGTTTCTCCCTTTACCATTGCACCAACAATTTTTATTGGGTCTGGTCGGTCTGTAAAAATTTTTTTACCATAATTGCCAATATTAAAATTTGTAACGGAAGGTATAACAACCGTAGTGTTTGGTCTTTGATATAAATTTGTATTTGTAGTACTTGTTGTTAAATTCTGCTGTGTACATGCTGTCTTTGTACTATTCCAAACATATCCATTATTACAATAGCAGGTACTAGTATTATCGCCCTTCGTACCATATGTATTGGGTCCAAACGAATTAATACAATCATCTGTATATGTAATACAAATACCATTTTTCATTACAAACCCGTCGTTACAAATACAAGTCGAACCCGAGATATTAGAATTTTGAGGACATTGTAGGGTTATACAGCTATCTTTTGCCGTATTAACTACGTAACCCGAATTACAATGGCAGTTACCATCAGTACTGAGAGTCGAGTTTAATGGACAAGAACTGGAGCTAGGGGTATAAGAGTATCCTGAATAATTTGTTGAAGAATTATACACGCATTCAGAACCATTAAATGTATATCCGGAATCACATTCGCATGTTTTAGACAATGAATCATACGACGACATAATGCCAAAAAGGTTGTGGCAGTATTGATTACCATTAATACATTCCCCACCCGATATAACGTAACCATAGTTACATTCACATAAATCTGTTAATATATTATATCTTGAATTATACCCATAAATATTTTGACAATTTTGGTCTTCACTAATACATGCGTCATTACCTAATATGTCCTTGCCCACAACATAACCTGAGTAGCATTTGCATTGTCCCGATATTGAGTCATAAGAAGACATCAATGGACAGCTATGATAGGTATAAGAGTTGTTACATTCTGGATAATAGGGAGCGCAAGTAGATGATAGAGGGGTTCCATCACAACATCCACATCCACAAACTCCACCATGCCACGAACAACAGCCAGATCTGGCTTGAGTCGTGTTAATAAAAACAAAAAATCCCAAAATAAGCAAAATGAATAAAAAAGTTGAAAATAAATGTCTTTTCATATTTTTTGATTAATTATAGGGTTGAGATATTTTATCTACAGTACTCAAATTATCAAGTACATCACCCATTTCATCATAACTAGACCATGCATAATTTTTTGCATCTTCAATATTATAGTTACATTGTTCTATGTTATCGTTCGCTTCCCGCAGAGCCAATTGATAAGAGGAGATCATATTTCGTTGATGTATTATCCAATATGCACCAATGATGATTAATATAAAAATTACTACCCTTAAGTTATTATTCATGGTTTTTATTATCATTGATTTTTAACCAGGCTAAAATAAATATTGTAGTTATAACTAAAAAATCGTAGCCATGTGTTCTTAAAGCAAGAATTTTCATATTGTTTATTTGAAACAGATATAAATAACCAAAAGTTATAATTACTAGCCATCCAATTATTTCCCTCCAATTGTTTATAAGGAATTTTTTCATATATTTGATTTATTGTTATAAAGTTTGTAACCAATATATCCGCAAATTAAAACCGCTGCCCAGTCTATGAATTTCCACGTAGAATAGTTCCAATAAGATAAAATACCAATAAGTATTATTACGCCAAGAAAAAACAATACTATCCCGTAGGTTTTTAATTCATTTTTTATAGTTTTTAGCTTGAATTTATTATGCTTTTATCATATTCCCTTATTATCAGTATGTCAAAAGTATTTTTAATCAATTTTTAATAAAAAAACCGTTTCGCGACGCGGAACGGTTTTAGATTTCGAGTTCTTTTTTGGCGTTTTCAAGGGCGTTATTTATTTCTTCAAGATCAAATCTGTCAAAGCACGCTTTTTTAGTATGCTTTTCAGGATCAGCAATAATTTTGGCTTCCTTGTTTTTTTCAACAGCATGTAAAAGAATCTGTATTGAATCAAGTCCCCTGGCATTGCCGATTTTTCGAAAAATGCCAAGAGCCATTTCATATTGGTTGCCCAGTTTTTCTTTCAAAGTCGCTTCAAACACGCATTCATCAATCGTTATATTCAAGACAATCACCCCCTTTTTATTGATTTTTCATTATATTATGTTATATATCAATTGCTTGATTTTGTCAACATTATATAAATAAAAAACGGGCTCCGCAATCAGACCGTCTGAATGCGGAGCCCGAGGAGGGGCGAGCTTGCGAATCAAAACATGTAGGCCCCAAAAGAGTTCTGATTCGCAACCCACTTATATAGGACTCTAGTAGATTTATTAATTTTTGTCAAGCCCCTGCCCTACTATTATTTGAAATTCAGTAATTTTTATGCTAAAATATAGTATATGAAAATTTCTAAAATTTTTTTATTTTTATTAGTACTGGTTACTCTTACGCTTTCCCCTCTTGGAGCGGCCAAAGCTTTTGAATTTGATCCCGCAGACATTATTTCTGACGGTGAATTAAATGATTATGAGTCAATGGATTTATCGGCTATTTCAGAATTTTTAAATAATCAGGATGGAATATTAAAAAATACTGTCACAGCTGATAATTTAGGTATATCAAGAATGGCCAGCGAAATTATTTATAATGCTAGCCAGTCATATAAAATTAACCCGAAGTGGATTTTGGCGACTTTGCAAAAAGAGCAGAGTTTAGTAACTAATCCCGGCCCATCACAGCGAAACATTGATTGGGCCATGGGCTATGCGGTTTGCGATTCTTGCTCAACTGATGACCCGCAAGTGGCCATGTTCAAAGGCTTTGGCACACAGGTTGATCGCGGCACTTGGCGCATCAGGTATTATTATGATCATCCAACTGATTTTAATTTTTTGCCAGGAAAAGTCAGCACCATTGATGGTCAAGTTGTCGTGCCGCTGAACCAGTCCACTGCTAATTTATACAATTACACTCCGCATCTGCATGGCAATATAAATTTTTGGACAATCTGGAATCGTTGGTTTGCCAAGATTTTTCCAGATGGCACAATTGTCAAACAAGCTGACGATACAAAAATTTATCTGATTGCTGATGGCCAAAGGCGATTATTCTGGTCAAAACTCGCTCTGACCAGTCGCTTTAGTAACGCCAATATTATTGAAATTTCCAGAAATGATTTACAGCGCTATGAAGAAGGATTTCCCATCAAATATGCCAATTTTTCCTTATTGCGCTCCCCGGCCATGAAAATCTATCTGATTGTTAATAATGAAAAAAAGGAAATTGAATCAAGTGAAGTTTTTAAGGCAATAGGTTATAATGAAGATGAGGTTATTGATGTGACAGATGAGGAATTAAGTTTTTATGAAGACGGCCGCGCCATCACCATGAGCAGTCTATATCCGCAGGGCGCTTTGCTCCAAGATAAAATAACAGGCGGTGTTTTCTATGTTGAAGATGGCATAAAATATCCTGTTTGGTCAAAAGATGTTCTGGCCATAAATTATAATAAGAAATATAAAACAGTTAAGGTTAGCACGGAAGAACTGGATAAATATGTTACGGCAGCTAATGGGTTAAAAATTCGGGATGGTGTTTTAGTAAAAAGCCCGAGTGATTCAAAAGTCTATGTAATCTCTAATGGTACTCGTCGTTGGATTGCCAATGAAAGCACCTTTAATCAGCTCGGATATAGTTGGAAAGATATAATGGATATCAGCGACAAAGTTTTAAGTTTACATCCAGAGGGTGAGAGTTTGGATTTGTTAATACCCAATACAACTATAGCTACAAATTAATAGTTTAAATCATATGCTAGTTTTTTCGGCCATATGTCCTCATCCGCCAATTTTAATTCCCGCAATTGGCAAGGACAATTTGGAAAAAATTAAAGACACGGTCAATGCCATGAAAAAATTGGAAACTGACTTGTATGCCAGCAAGCCAGAGATTATTATTATTATTTCCCCGCATGGCGAAATCATTCCTGACGCTTTTTGCCTTAATTTAAATACCAAATACACGGCTGGCTTTGAAGAATTTGGCGATTTTCAAACTAAAATGGAATTTAAAAGCACTCCTCTTTTAGCTTTAAATATTAAGGAACGCGTAGAGAGTCATTTGCCTCTGGTTTTATCCAGCAGTGATAATTTGGACCACGGAGCGGCTGTTCCTCTCTTTTATTTAACTAAACATTTGAAAAATATTGAAATTTTGCCTATTTGTTATAGTCTATTGGATTATGATAAGCATTTTGAATTCGGCCAGTTGATAAAAAAAGAAATCGCTAAAAGCGAAAAAAGAATTGCTGTTATTGCTTCAGGCGACATGTCGCATGCCTTGACTGAAGGTGCGCCTGCCCGTTATTCACCCAAGGGCGCTGAATTTGATAAAAAGTTTATTCAGCTATTACAGCGTAAAGATGTGCGGGGTATTATGAAAATGGACTCAAAGTTGATTGATAAAGCCGCAGAATGCGGTATGCGTTCGTTTATCACATTATTTGGTATTTTAGATGAATATAAATACGAACCAGAAATTTATTCTTATGAAGGACCCTTTGGCGTTGGTTATTTAGTGGCAAATTTTAGATTTGTGTAAATAATATATAAAAGGAGGATTAATGAGGAAAATAATTAGGGATTCAGGCAAGTCAGCAAGAAAAATCGATCCTAATTGGGTGAAGCTACAGATGGGAGCAGAAGAAATCAAGGGACTTGTATTGGCGAATGGCAATGTTACTGAAAAATTGGCAAGTCGCGAATTAGTCATGAAACACATTCAAAAAGATAGGAACAAGCCGCAGTAAGTTATCTGCGGCTTTTTTATTAGAAAATGATTTGGTTTGATTATATTACCGTAGGGACGGGTTTAAAACCCGTCCCTACGTAAAAACGTTACGCCAAATCATTTTTACCACACCTTGTCCTAATTCCTAATGCCCAATACCTAATTCCTAATTTTCCAATATTCTGCTACTATAAAGTCATATGGACGCTTATATAAATTTAGCCAAAGAGGCAATCAAAGAGTATCTTTTGCACGGCAAGACCATTGAGCCGTCAAAAGATTTGCCAGCTGAAATGTTAAGCACTCAAGCCGGTGTTTTTGTCTGTTTCAAGACCAAGGGCGAGTTGCGCGGCTGCATTGGCACATACATGCCAACGCAGGAAAATGTGGCTGAGGAGATTATTAATAGTACGATCTCGGCTGCCACGCAAGATCCCCGCTTTTTGCCGGTTTCTGCCAAGGAGATAAAAGATGTCACTGTTTCCATTGATGTTTTGAGCACGCCAGAATTAGTGCCTGAGAAAGACATTAAAAAGCTGAACCCCAAAGTACATGGCGTTATGGTTAAGACAGAAGACGGTTTTGCCAGTGGTTTGCTTTTGCCCGATCTGGAGGGCGTGAAAACAGCTGAACAGCAGATTGACATTGCCTGTCAAAAAGCCGGCATTGACCGGAAAACAGACAAATTTGTGGTTTACAAATTTACCGTGACTCGGCATGAAGAAAAATAGGATTGCCCAAATTATTCCCGCTTTGCGTTTAAAGCGTGACTTGCATTTTTTTGATTATGAAATACCTCCCGAACTGCAAGAACAAACGCAAGTCGGACAATTAGTAGAAATCCCCTTTAGGAATCAAATGATTAAAGGGGTTATTTTAAATTTAGCCGAGGAAAGTCAAGCTAAATTTGCCCTAAAACCGATAAATAAAATTATTGATCCCCTGCCCTTTCTAGCAAAGTGGCAATTAGATTTAATTAAAGATTTGTCAGAGTATTATTTTGTTTCCATGGGCGTATTATTAAAAATGATTATTCCTGATATTCCCAAGCGCGCCAAAAGTTCTGAAGAAAAATTTATAAATGATATTAAATTTTTGTCAGCACCTGAATCAGCCATAGTGAGTGATTTTTATCAAGCCAAGCCAGTTTTACTGCAATATTATAAATTTGAAGACAAGATAAAGATATATTTGGGTCTGATTAAAAAGGTTATTGAACAAAATAAACAAGTGGCCATAATTTGTCCTCAACTAATAAATATCAATAAAATCTATCAATATCTGAAAGATTATAAAGATGATATCTCTATTTTTTTAAATGATTTACCAAAAGGCAGATATTGGCAGGAATATCAAAAGATTAAAAGCGGTCAGGCTAAAATAATAATCGGCACCAGGAGCGCAATTTTTGCCCCTTTTAATAATTTAGATTTAATCATAATTGACGAAGAAGATAATGATAATCATAAACAGGAAGAGCCAAATCCGCGCTATAACGCCAAAACCGTGGCTTTAAAAATAAAGAATTTGATTGATTGTAAGATTATTTTTACTTCAATAACCCCTTCGCTTTCAAGTTTGTATAAAGTTGAAAATAAGGAATGGGAATATTTTGAAGTTAATAAAATCACCACTCTACCGCAAATTTTAATTATTGATAAAAAAGAGGAATTCAAAAAAGGCAACTATCAAATTTTTAGCGAGGAACTATTAAAAAGTATTGAAAATAATTTGCAAGACAGTAAAAAAACTTTTTTATTTTTGAACCGCAAGGGTTTGGCCACGCTTTCAACCTGCCAAGATTGCGGTTATATCACCTCTTGCCCTGCCTGCAAATTGCCCCTTACCTATTTTGCCAATAAAAAAATGGTTTGCAATAATTGCGGACATGAAGATGAATTACTTTTATTTTGCCCAGAATGTAAAAGTCCCAATATCAAGCTTTCGGGTACGGGAACGGAAAAGGTAGAAATAGAAGTCATAAAATTATTTCCAAAAGCCAAAGTCTTGAAAATTGACCAGCAGACACCGCAACTTGAGAAAGATTTAGCGGAGTTTGATATTATTATCGGCACTCAATTTGCTTTTGATTATATTGACTGGGAGCAGATAAATTTAATTGGTGTCATAAATGCCGATACCTCGTTTTACATACCTGATTACAAGAGTCTGGAACGAACTTTTTGCCTGCTGGCTAAATTGGCAATTTTTCTTGGCGCTGATACCAAAAAATTAATCATTCAAACTTTTGCTCCTCAAAATTATATTTTTAATGATCTGAAAAATTTTGATTTTAAATCATTTTTTGCTCATGAAGTTAAAGACAGGCAAGAGTTGAATTATCCGCCCATAATTCGTTTGATAAAATTAATTTATCAGAGCTATGAATTTAACGCCGGGGAAAAGGAGGTTGAAGAAGTTTTTAAAGTTATAAAGTCAAAAATTAAAGGCGATAAAATTATTATTCACGCGCCAAATTTAATATATGCACAGCAAGTGCGTGGCAAATTTCGCTGGCAAATTATTATCAAGGTTTTGGATAATAAAATTAACTTGGATTTTTTACAGAATTTACCTGATGATGTAATGATTGATGTAGAAGCAGAAAGTTTATTATAAAACCCGTTGTTCGCGAACGGCGGGTTAAAAAAGCCCCACCATTATAGCGGGGCTATGAAATCTTCTTTCCCAATAGGCATAAGAATTCCCATGCCTTTTTTACTCAACTTATCAAGCCGGACAATACTTGTCGCATAGTTCTTTAGGTTATTGGCAAGATTAGAAGTAGCAGATAATATAATCACTTCTTTTTTTAATTCCCAGCAGCGCTTGGTCAGAAATTCAAAGTCACTGTCTCCTGAAATAAGTATGAGTGAATCGAAATGATTAAGTATTAAATGCTCCGTAGCGTGCATTATCAGCATTGCATCTGTGCGGCTTTTAAATTCGCGATTCGGATTATTGCCATAATAGTTCTTTTGCTCAACGGCAATAGTTTTGAAACCCAGGGCTTTTAAGGCTTGTAGAAAATTCTGAAAATGAGGGCTTAGCTGATCCTTTGGCCGATAATCATAGAAGAATTCGAGGATTGCTGGAACAGCACCTTTACTGCAAAGAACATAGAGTAATTTTTCAAAATCTATTCTCTTGCCGAGCGCTTGAGTGGTGTGCCAGAGATTCGGGCCATCGATAAACATGCCAAATCTATTTTCATTATCAGACATTTTGTCCTCCTTATGCCTTGATTTTTTGAGAAACACCTGCTATAATAGAGCAGATAAATAACCTTATCTTATTTTTTATTAAATGTCAAGACTAGAAATACTTAAAGAACCAAGCCCAATTTTGCGTCAAAAGACAGCAAAAATTAAAGCCATTACCCCAGAAGTGGAACGGCTTATTATTGATATGGTGGAAACCATGAAAGCTAATGATGGGGTTGGCTTGGCAGCGCCGCAAGTCGGCCAAGGCATTCGTTTATGCACTATTAATACGGGAGAAGGCGCTTTGGCACTGATTAATGCTAAAATTCTCTGGAAATCTTTTAGGAAGGAAATAGAAGAAGAGGGTTGTTTAAGTTGTCCGGGTGTTTTTAAAAATATTAAAAGAGCAAAATCTGTTTGGGTTTTGACCAAAAATGAACATAACAAATTTATTTTTTTCAGAGCGCACGGACTATTTGCCAGGGTTATTCAACATGAACTTGATCATTTGGATGGCAAATTGATCACAGATAAACCAGAAATAAAATAAAGTAATCAATTGGCAATTAACAATTTTCAATGAATTTTCAATAATCAATTTTCAAATAAATATTCCAAAATTGTAAATTGATAATTGCGCATTATTAATTGAGTAAAATTATTATGCCGGATAATTTAAAACAAACTAGAGTTATATTCATGGGCACGCCTGATTTTGGCTTGCCTGTTTTTAAATATTTGATTGATAATGCGAATATCATTGGTGTTGTGACACAACCTGATAAAAAAGTTGGCCGCAACCAAACCCTGACTTCCCCGCCAATCAAACAATTTGCCATTGAAAAAAATATTAAAGTTTTACAGCCAGAAAAAGTTAAGGGAAATCTCGACTTTATTAAACAGATTAAAGATTTGAAACCAGATTTGATAATCGTGGTTGCCTATGGATTTATTTTGCCCAAAGAAATATTAGATATTCCTAAATTCGGTGTTATTAATATACACGCTTCATTATTGCCAAAATATCGCGGTGCTTCACCTATTCAATCAGCGATTATAAATGACGATAAAGAAACAGGCATTTCGTTAATGCTTTTAGATGAACTAATGGATCACGGTCCAATTTTAGTCCAGAAAAAAATTAAAATTTTACCATATGATGATTTTGAATTATTACACGATAAATTAGCAGAACTTGGTGCCGAACTTTTAATAAAAGCACTTCCCGAGTATTTGTCAGGAAAAATTCAGGGCAAAAAGCAAAAGGATTCTGATGCCACTTATTGCCAGTTGATTAAAAAAGAAGACGGCAAAATTGACTGGAACAAATCAGCTGAGGAAATTGAGCGCCAAGTGCGCGCCTTTAATCCCTGGCCGGGCGCCTTCACGAATTGGGAAGAAAAAAATTTAAAAATATTAAAATCAGAAGTTCATGACGCTGAAAAAGTTAATAAGGTTATAGGTGAAGTTTATGAGGTTAATGAAGTTATTAAGGTTCAGTGTGGTCAGGGACAATTAGAACTGATTGGATTGCAACTTGAAGGTAAAAATAAAATGTCGGCCAAGGAATTTATTAATGGTCACCCTAAAATTATTGGTTCAATATTAACATAAGCAAAAGAAAAAATCGCTCCGATTACTCGAAGCGATTTTTAAATTTATTCCATGGCGTAGTTTTGGAAACATCCAGTGCAGGTTATGATTTTTCTACCCTGAGTATCGTTTTTGCCAGTAGGCATATGGGTATAGACCTGATCACCGCAGTTTGGACACCTTGCTTCATCTTTTTTCAGAACTTTCCTCTCCTGTTCCTTTTCCACCGGCTCAACCATATTCTTCCCTCCTTATTTTTAATATTTTTACATTTTAGCATAAAAATGTATCTTTGTCAATTAGTATTTAATAATTATTTGATAAAGAAAACCGCTCCAAGAGGGGCGGTTTTTTTATTACTAAATCATTAATCAACACCAATCCATTCTTCGTGCGTATCTCCGCATTTGGTGCAGGTATAGATAATGACATCAAAACCAGCATAGTGTCCGCGTCCGGTTTGCTCCCAGCGCTTACCCGTTTGTTTCATTTTGCCCTTACATTTCTTGCAACATTTTGATTCGGCCATTTTTATCCTCCTTTTTCTTTAATTTAAGCAAAAACATTGAATTTTGTCAATTAAATCGGCTCGTAACTAGATTTATCCGTCCTATCCGTTATTTCCACTGATTTTCTAAAGCCGATTCTGTCATGCGCCTGTTCTTGCAATCCCCACATTGTGCCGTTATAAATCGTGTATTCGCCAAATTTATTATTAATTTTGTCCAGGGCTTGGCAGGCAAAGCGTTTTTTATCCAGGCTGTAAAATAAATCCAGTTGATTTGTCAGCGGTTGTAATCGAGTGACTGAAATTGCCAGCATGGTCACCGCTCGCGGCGGCGGCTGGGACTTTAGAATTAGATTATAAGCTGATTTAAAAATATCTTCGGTAGTAAATAGCGGTTTGGCTACCTTTTTACTCTGGAAACAGCCGCCGCCGTATTTTAAACAGTAGCCGGCTGAAATTCCCTGCGCCTCTAATCCTTGTTCGCGCATGCGGCGACCAGTTTTTTCTGACAGCTTCATTAAAATGCCAGAGAGATATTTTAAGTCATTGGTGTGGCGAGGCACACAATAAGAATGACCAATTGATTTAGGCAAGATTTCCTCCTGTGTGCGCACGCCCTCGATTTCCACGCCATTGGCATTGGCCCAGAGATAATAACCAGGTTTGCCAAGTGCCTGCATAATATTGGCCACAGGATAATTTTTTAAATCCAGCAGATTAAAAATACCCAGACGATTTAGATGAACCTGCATTTTTTCTTTAATGCCCCAGGCCTCGGTAATTTTTACTCTGTTAAAAATCTCTTCCATTTTGGCAATGGAATCAATAAGTAGATAGCTGTCTTTTTCACAGATATCAGAAGCAAACTTGGCTAAAAAGCGGGTCCAAGATAAGCCAGACGAACAAGTTAGCCAATCCCCCACTTCTTTTTTAATTCTAGATTTGATTTCAATAATTATTTTTTCGCCTTGTTGCCAATTTTTGATATGGCCGGTCATGTCTAAAAAAGCCTCATCAATACTATAGGGTTCGATTCGTCCGGTATAGTCGCTTAAAATACTAAATATTTTTTTGGTAGTTGATCTATATTTAGCTGGTTCATTTTCCACCAAAATAACGCCAGGATAAATTTTTTTGGCTTCGGCTACAGTGCAACCTGTCTTAATGCCCAGCTTTTTGGCTTCTTTGGA
Source organism: Candidatus Falkowiibacteriota bacterium (assembly GCA_903920975.1). GTDB lineage: Bacteria > Patescibacteriota > Patescibacteriia > CAIXNZ01 > CAIXNZ01 > CAIXNZ01. The sequence continues at coordinate 17,097 of CAIXNZ010000112.1, forward strand.
TGAAGCGATAATACAACCCCGCGGTGCCAAATAAGCGCAGACACCAACTGGTTTTCCGCGCAATAAAGAATTGGCCTGCTGTTCCACAGAGGCAAAGTAGGAATTCATATCGAGATGAAGAATAAAATTATTCATATGTTGCTTTTTGTCATGCTGAGCATGTCGAAGCATACAAAAAGCCATGCCACCCATTCGACAGGCTCAGGGTGACATGGCTATTCATGATACGCTTCCTCTAAATACCATTTTAAATCATTAGTATCAAAAACCAGCTTAAAATAATTGTCTTCGCTGGTAACTGAAAAATAAACCAGCTTGCCATTCCCTGTTCTTTTTTCATAGCGCAAATTGATTTTTTCAACAATATATTTTTTACCACCCCATTTGATGGCATATGGCTTGGGTCCGTTTTTGGCAAAAATGGTTATTACTTCTATCTCATCTTTGGCTTTGGTTATATGCATAGATATCTGAACCACAGATTTTTATTGCACAGATTCCACAGATGAGTATCTGTGCTATCAGTGATTATGAATCAGTGTTTCAGCTTTCATTATATCCCGAACAAAGACCGAACACAAGAGAAATAAAAAAGATCCTCACCCAAGGATCAAATTTTGGTTTTTGATTAATCTGACAGTCTCGATTTAAATATGCTAACACAAAGCATTAAATACCCTATTCCCAGTGGATGGTTCAAATATGGGCTAAACATATTGGTTGCTAATAAGGCGACTAAACCAAGCAATAAGCCGGCTGAAATAAGGCCATATTCACTGTTTTTAAGCGTTTTAAAGCCCAGATAAGCGATTTGTATGATAAATGCCAGATATGCCAGTAAACCAAGAATTCCTATCTCTGTAATCGTGTCCAAGTATCCCCATTCAAAAGTATAAGTCGTGTACCAGCCCTTTGGGTTTTGTTCATTTTTAATTCTGGGATCTTCGGATTTAAAATTTATGGTGGTACCATAGCCATTACCAAAAATCGGGCTTTGTTTTATTTTTTTGAGAAGCGGTGGTAGTTCATTCCAGCGACTGGAAACACCAGCTTCTCCAAAAAATGTTAAAAATCTGCCGCCAATTAATTCTGCTGATAATTCTGACGAGGGTTTAGGAACGGGAAAATTAGCAATACTAATTAAGAGCAAAACGCTTAAAATTAATGAGCCCCCTGAAATGCCAATGACTTTGCCAATTGTTTTTATGCCTGGTTTGAGAATAAAAAGTAAGTAAGCCAAGAGCGTGATAAAACCGACAATTTCTGCCAGCCAGAAGCTGCGCGAAAAGGAAATTAAGATTGAGGTTTGAATTATAGTTAATAGCAAAAAAAGCAATACATTGCGTTTGCGTAGGGAACGCAGATCTGCATTCCCTACGGTTTTGATTAATTGTTTTTTTTGCATCAACCATATTATCAAACAAATGACAATAAAAATTCCCATCAATGTCCAGATTTGCGATTGGAAAAATATTCTGAAAAAATTAGCGCCGGCATAAGTTATCTCCCCTACTCTGGTATCGCGAATCCAGTGGTAAAATAAATCAGCCGCATTAATAAAATCATGTGAAAATAAATATAGCGTAAAAAATATTTTGGCACA
>CAIXNZ010000113.1 GCA_903920975.1 Candidatus Falkowiibacteriota bacterium
TATTATTGGCCTGGCTATTATTCTGATGTCTTATGCGATTGCTACTTATGTAACTAATATGATTATTGGCTCAGTCGGAGGCCCGGCTACTCCTACCCCGCCTGCCACTAATCAGCCTGCTACTAATACGCCGCCAGATGATGGCGTCGGCTCAGGGTCATAATATTTTTTATATTTTAAAAGGGCAGAATATTTTTTTCTGCCCTTTTTTATTGGCCTCATTTCGGCCAAAATAACCAATAATCAACTTCCCGCTTAGCAATCTCCGAATAAAGCTTGTGCTGATCATCCGGGATAGTAATGATTTGGCTTTCAGTGTAGCCGGGATTATCAGATTTTCTCCATTTCAGATTATATTTCCCAGCTTTCAGAGAGACGACAATACCTTGCTGCGGAAACAGAGTCTGCCCCGCTGCCTGACCACCCTCAGCATCATAGAGCGTAAAAGTTACACTCTTTGATCCTCTGGGATAGCGATTTTCAATGCTCACAATCATATCCCGGGGAATCGGCTCAACAATGACTTCATTGGCTGAAATTCGCGCCCGATAACCGTGCTCGGCCAGGATGGGCGTAAGTTTTTGAATAGCCTCAATTGTTAACCTGTTTCCTTCAAAAACCCCGTATTTTCCCAAAGCATTGATCGTTTCTGCATTGGTGCCCGCGCCTGTAACTCTGACAGTAAAAAGAGGGCAGACGACTTCCACAGTTGAAGTTTTACGGATATTGCTGTGCGGGCCAATACAGCTCGCCAGCAATATTGCTACCAATACGCTTAAAGTTAAACTCTTGAGCATGTGTTGCCTCCTTTTTTAGCTCTTCAAACGCTGAAGGTGAAACTCATATCATCATTCAGAAAAAACTGGTAGGAAAACTCTTTGATGATTTTCTTGCCTGACATGAACTTGCCCTTAACCAGATAAGAGCCGGCTGAGAGGCCACTATAAGTTCTTGTGCCACTACCGGCAATTGATGTCTGGTCAAGTCTAGCCTCAGTGTTATTTACGCGGTAAAATTCAATTGCCAAAAGATTGGCCTGCGATCCATTTTTCAGAACCACATTGAATTTTTTCTCAACGGGCTGTCCGCCTTCAATGATCAGATGGTTGGGCGATAGATTGTAACGAACTCCCGGGGTGGCTTGAATTTGCCTGCCCATCTGTTCAATGATAACGCCGGTTTGGGTAGTAAACACCTTGTACTTTCCCAAAGCATTGATTGTTTCTTCGTTGGTGCCAGCGCCGTTAACACTGTAACTGGCATACGGGTGGTTAACCTGGACAGATGATCTGGGAGTGATAGTTGCGCAGGCAAAGCCTGAAACAACCAGCAACCCAGCCATAATGACTAAACAAAGCTTTTTCATGATACTTCCTCCTGTTTTGCGCTTTTGGCGTCTTTATTTTTATGTTCTAAATGAACATTTATTCCTTGTTTGAATCTATAATATTAGCATAAATCTTAAATTTTGTCAATATGGAGGGCTTTAATAGGCTAAAATTAGCCTTATCTTTACTCGCCTTTCAAGCCCTGGGCTGATTACGCAGCTTAGCTCTCGGTACCGAGAGCTAAGCTGCGTTTCGCTTTCTATACCCTGAGCTTTCTTTTTCAGGCATTTTAACTTAAAATTATAATAAGCATGATTAATTATTTTAAAAATTTAACCTGGCCAAAAATCAA
>CAIXNZ010000114.1 GCA_903920975.1 Candidatus Falkowiibacteriota bacterium
AAAAATCCCCAAGCTTGGGGATTTTTATGTATATAATAATTAGGATTTAGCAAGTCCCACATCCAGATCCACAATTTCCTCTTTGGCCACCAAATCTACGGGTTTAATTTCTTTCTTAACATAGCCGACTTTTTCAGCCAAAAGCTGATATTGGTTTTTGGAAACCAGGAAGGAATATCTGCCGTTACCATCGGTTACTTGGGTTTCTAATAGCTTATTGAATTTAATATCAAAGATTCTGACAATGGCGTAGTGTAGAGGTTTTTGGGTCTTTTGGTCATAGACAATGCCCCAAGATTTGGGTTTGACTGGTATAATCAGGCGCATAAAGATAGCCATTAATAATAGATGAACCACAATGGCTAAGCCAGTTATGAGTGAGGGATAGATAAGGAAAATGAGCGTGGCTAAAATCACGCCAACATAAGCAGTTACAACTCTTAAATTCTTAAATAGGTAACCGAACATAACTGCCCGCTCGGGCATAATTTTCTTTACAGCAGGATCCAAGGGAATGTTAGCTGTGATGGTAGCATCTTTTTCTGTGACTTCAACGGCTTCGCCGTGATAAAGGTCTATATATTTGGCGTCCTGCTTTTCGTCAGATAAATATCTGGTTGGGAAAGTAAAGCCAGGTTTGGAGACGCTCAAGGAGTACTCCCCTTTTTCTTTAACAATCAAAATATACCTGCCCTGACTGTCAGTCACTCTTGTCTGCATCAATTTCTTGTCTGCTTTTCTATATAAGCGGACAACGGCCAAATCAACAGGCACTTTTGACAGAGCATTGTAGACAATACCCCATTTTTTTCTTTTTCTGCGGAAGAGCCAAAGAAGCGGTTCAATAAAGAGCAGATGAAGGTATGGAAGTAGGTAGCTAATCAAGATAATAGCCGTTGGAATAGTATTGATGGCAACGACAGTGAGAAGAGCGGGGGTAATATAATTGGTTGCGATCTCCTTAATTTGCGGAGTAGTTATGGAACTGATTATAGGTGGCAATGTTGGCGGCTGAAGCGGAACTGGCGGCAAGTTGGCATTAATAATTGGCGCACAAGAATTTCGGCAGTCGGTTAAATTGACATATGGCCCGTTGACATTGGATACACATACCCCTCTTTGGGTATCGCAAGAGTATCCTGCTTCGGTTGGCGTTATTAGTGGGACTGTAATACAAGCCGACTGACAGTCAGGTAAGGAAGTATACGGGCCGTCCGAGTTAGCCATGCATGTTCCTGTCTGGGTTTCGCAGGAATATCTTTGCGCTGGTGGCGGAGGAACAACGACCGGAATAATTTTACAAGCGCTTTTACAATCTGCCAAACTATCATAAGCACCATTTTGATTCAGTGAGCATGAACCAGTACGAGCATTACAAGAATATTTTTGGGCTGGTGGCGGCGCAAAAACACGGTTACTTGTTGCGTTAGTAGAAATATCAGTAAAATTATCACCTGAAATTATGGCCCGATTAAAAATAGTATTTCCCTCTGATCCTGCTTTTACTTTGGCATTTAGAGTGACTTGACCACTATTAAATGCGGGAATATCACCAACACTGAAAGAAAGCGTACTGCCGCTTAGCGTTATGCCAGAAGTAGTATCTGAACCAGCGCCAATTTTGATTTTAGCCGTGTCTGGAATATAAGTAAGGCGTGAATCAAGAGAATCGGTGATCAAAACATTAGCGGCGTCAGCAGACCCTAAATTTGCAAATTCAATAATATAGCTTAAGGTGTCGTCAACATCAACCTGGACACCGTTGTCATTGTATGTGAGATTATTGGTCGAATTAACAGCCACATTTTTAGTAGCCGATAGCACAATGCCACCGCCACCACCAGTAGTTACGGGTGATCTGGTTGTATCAGCGCTTAAGGTTGGAGAAAGAGCTGTTTCAATGCCATCACCGTTTCTGGCTTTGACGGCAAATTGGTAGTTGGTGCCAGAAGTCAGAGCCATATTGACCTGGGCCGTGACTTGACTTGGATTAGCTTGACTATTTCCCAATACATTTATGCCATTTGCCTCTCCCCAATTGTCATAAGTCTGCCATGTTTCAGTGTCGGCAAAAAGACCATTACCGTCAATAAACTTATTTGTAGTTAATTCTTTGATGGCATATTCTGTATTTGGCGGATTACCATCACTTGGTTCAATTGCAATATTAATACTACTGCTATTTACAGCAATTTGTTTTGGCGCAACAGGCGTTTTAGCCAGTGTATAGCAACTGGCTGTATTTGATGGCCTTGATTGTCCGGCCCCATTAAAAGCCGTAACAAAACGATCTATATATTGAGAATTGGTTGCCAAATTAATTTCATCAAAATAACTTAAGTCAGTTGTAATTTCATCCCCGCTATCCTGGATTAATTCATCATCAGGACCATAGAGTCGAAATCCAGTTTCGTTAGTCGCAGTATCTATAAATGACCAACGGATTTGGTCCGGAGAAAGTGCGACGCAGGAAAAATTATCAGGAGCTGACGGAAGCGTGCCAGATCCGCCTCCTCCGACCGCTGGTGTTATGGAGTAACCGTTTTCGGCTTGCAATGAGCTGTTAGTCGCTATATCTGTTGCTTTGATAACCAAATCACCGCTTGTAGTGATGACGATACTACAATCAATTGTGAAAGTATTGGTCTGGATGCAAATAAAACTATTATTGCCGACTGTAGTTGCGGGATCTACGGTTACATCAAAAAGGTTTAACTGATTATTATCCGTTACGTGAATGCTGGTATTAGTAATATCTGCACTTGAAACTTTCCTGGGCGCCGTAATAAGAATAACCGGTGGCACAGAATCAATAATATAACCGGATTCTGTTTGACTAGTCGGATTAGAAGCATTATCAGTCGCATTAATTGTCAAATCTCCGCTGGAAGTAATGGTGATAGAACAGTCAACATTATTGGGACCGTTTTGAATACAGCTGAAGGCACTGTAGTGTGCAGACGAAAGAGCTGCTGACACATTGGCGACCAAAACACCATCAGAATCTGCCACATGGATAAGTGTGTCTGTAATATTAACATTTAATATTTTGGTGGGCGCATCAAAAGAAATAGATGGCCCGATGATACTTATAACATAACCGGAATCTGTCTGAGTAGTATGGTTACCGGCAATATCTTGCGCATATATTACTAAATCACCACTACCGGTTATTACAATACTGCAATCAACTATCCATTGATCAGTTTGGTGACAAACAAAATTACTGACGCCTGCGCTATTTGAGCCGTCTAAAGACACATCAGTTGCACTAATGGCAAAGTTATCCGTAACATGAATTGTAACATCGGTGATATTTGTATTTTTTACTTTACCGGTTGGCGCAGTTATAGTTATGTTTGGAGGTGTTACGTCGGCAAAGGACGTGTAATTAATAGATAAATTGCTAATAATCGGCGAGACAGTATTGTCTGTTGTTGCTAAGGTAGCCTTCCATCGCAAATCCTTTCCAACCGTAATGAATGTATGCAAAACTCCCCTTGTCACCAAATCCCAAGTGGTCCCGCCATCATTGGAGACATAATAAGTAATTGTCTGATTGGGCGGACTGTCGGCTTGAGTTGTATTTAAAGTTGCATCTGTTACAAACTGCCCAGATGTATTGACGTTAAAAGATTGAATATTGGAAGTTAAATTAAAAGTTGGTTTCCAACGGCTTATATAAATATCTCGCACCCCACTATAATTATAATTCCACCCCACAATAGGATTATTACTAGCATCAAGTGCAATTTGTTGAGCAGAAGCGTAATTACTTTTCTCAGTAGAAATAATATCTCTACTACCAGTATCTCCATACATAGTTGTCCAGCCAAGTGCAGTCCATTTCGTAAAATAAACAAACAAATCACTAGAGAGATAATTCAAATAAACAATATTAGGATTATTACTTGAATCAAGAACAAAATTTGGTTCGGATTGATTGCCAACTGGTATGTATCCAAACCCTTTCACTGTCCCAGCCATGTTTGTCCAGCAACCAGTAATTCCTGCTCCGCAAACAGCAGGTGGAGCAGTAGGTGTCCATTTTGTCACAGTGGTGAGTACGCCAGTTGCATCTTCCATCCAGACAATCAGCGGATCACCAGCAAGATCATAGACAGCATTATGCACAAAATATGACTGACCAGCTGAAGTTCCTGGAGCAAGATTTTCAAAACGCGCCGAGCCATCCATTGTAGTCCAGCTAGCACCGGGAGTGCCTTTGGAAAAAGCAATATCATTGGCTAAGCCAGCGCCAAAAGCGGCATTTACCGTGACATAGACGATATTTGAACTGTTTATAATAATGTCATCAACCCATGTATTACCCGCTATGCCTGAAAATATACTATCTCTAGGGAGTGGCAATATGGTATTTGATATATTTGTCCAGCAAGCTGTCACTCCACCCGCACATATTCCTGGTGCCAAACCCGTAGTCCACTTAGTAAACCAAATTGAAGTATTGCCCGCATTCCATATAATATTGGGGTTATCACCTGAATCTAAAACCATACCGTCCCACGTTCCCAAACTTGCGTTCATATTGGATACATTTTCATAACCTGGTGTTACGCCATCCATTTTAGTCCAGCAAGCTGGCTGTCCGCTGCAAATTCCTGGTCCGGCAGCAGTCCACTTGCTGAAGCGAATATCTCTTGTTCCCGTTGAATCCTCCCACATTACATTTGGCCGCTTATTTGAATCTAACTGAATTACAGGCAGTGATGAAACGCCTGCATTATTGGAAATGTTATCAAAACCAGAAGCTGTGCCGGCCATATTTGTCCAGCAACCAATAGGATCAGCGCATGGTCCTGGGCCTGGCGTCCATTTGGTTATTAATATATCGCCGCTTCCATATGTTTGATCTGTCCATACTATATAAGGAATATCATTTGAATCCAGAAGCATACTTGCACCCCTAGGATCGCTATACACAGTGGTCGTATTAGATATTATTTCTGGGCCAGCTAAATCACCAGCCATATTTGTCCAGCAACCGATTGGATCAGCGCATGGTCCTGGGCCCGGAGTCCATTTAGTGAAATAAATATGCAAATGTCCTGCTATACCGTCTGTGTAATAAACATATGGATTCCCAAATGAATCTAAATTTAGTTTTCGCCAACGATTTAACCTTGCATTATTTGTAAGCGAATTGGAAACATTATCATGACCCTCTATTGTCTGGGCCATATTAGTCCAGATCTTGCCAAATAATCTTGTATGATGGCGCCCAGTATCCCATTTACCAGTTGTATTTACAGCATCTTTATAAGTAGTAGTAGCAAAATTCTCAGTATAAGTAAAAAAAGCTGCCTGAACATTATTTGTTTTC
>CAIXNZ010000115.1 GCA_903920975.1 Candidatus Falkowiibacteriota bacterium
AGAACTCTAGGTGAGTTAGATGAGATTTTATATAAAAAGAAACAAAGTGACTGGAAACCTGAGATTTGTAAGATGCTGGATAAATCTTGTGACTATAGCACGGAATTCAATAATTTTGTTAAACCTTACATGGAGGAATAAAATTTATGGAATGTCCGTATTGCCAATCAATTAGCGTTTCTTGTATAGATGAAAAAAATAAAGATGTTTTGCATTGTTCAGATTGCAAAAAAACTTTTTCTTTTTGCAAAAGATGTGTGAGTCCTTACGATACAAAGTCAGATCCAGAAGGATTACATCTGTGCGAGAAGTGTAAAAAGATAAATATAAATAAATAATTAAATAGCCGACCGGCAGACCCGCCTACGCTAAAGCTTCGGCGGGCAGGCAAGTTGAAATTTAAAAAAATATTAATTGAAAATTAAATAATAAAGCTGACCCCCAAACACACTGTAGCTTGTTTTATAACAAGTCCAGGAGTTTGTTGGCCAGCAAAGAAAGGAAAACTTATGGAAGTTTTAAAATTTGAAAAAGAGATTGCTGGCCGCACTCTCAAAATTGAAACAGGCAAATTAGCCAATCAGGCTAATGGCAGCGTAACTGTATCTTATGGAGATACGGTTGTTTTGGCTACGGCCGTAATTTCACGGGAAACAAGGCAGGGAATTGATTTCTTTCCCTTGACCGTGGAATTTGAAGAGCGTCTTTATGCAGCAGGTCGCATTAAGGGTTCTAAATTTATTAAAAGAGATACCAGACCTGGCGATGAAGCAGTTTTAAATGGTCGCATGATTGATCGCGCCATTAGGCCGCTTTTTAGCGAGGAAATCAGAAATGAAGTGCAGGTAATTTTAACCGTGCTTTCTGTTGATGGAGAAAATCCTTCAAAGATCGTTGGTTTAATTGCTGCTTCGGCTGCTTTGGCAATTTCCAATATTCCCTGGAATGGTCCTTTGGCTGGTATTAATATCGGTCAAAAAGATGGCCAGTTTATTTTGAACCCGACAAATGCGGAATTAAACGAGGGCGATTTGGAATTAACTTTAGCTGGTAATTCAAAAAAAATTGTCATGGTAGAGGCTGAAGGCAAAGAAGTGCCTGATGAAACAATCTTGAAAGGATTTAAATTCGGCCAAAAAGCTTTGGGCGAAATTGTTGATTTGATTAGCGAGGCTGCAAGAGAAGCTGGCAAAGAAAAACTTAGTCTTTTAGATTTAATGCCACATGAGACAGAAGAATCATTAAAATTAAAAAAAGAGGTTCTTAAGATAGCCGACGATTTTGTTAACGAGAAAGTAAATCCCTATATTTTAAACGAAGTTAAGCCAACCAAGGCTTTGCGCAAGCATGGGCTTAATGAGCTGACTGACGAGCTTCATAAAATGCTACTTGAAAAGGGATATGCAGAAGAACTGGTTGATAATGCCATTACAGAATCTTTTAAAATGATTGAACAAAAAGTTTCAGCAGCTATAGTAGATAAAAAGACTCGCGTTGATGGTCGAAAAATTGATGAAATCAGGCCTTTAACTTTTGAGGCAGGAATTTTCAAAAGATTACATGGCAGCGGCTTATTCCAAAGAGGCGAAACTCAAGTGCTTTCTGTGGTAACTTTAGGTTCACCAGGAGAAGCCCAGGTTTTAGAAAGTATGGAAGAAGTCGGTGAAAAAAGATATATGCATCATTATACTTTTGCGCCATTTGCAGTGGCCGAAGCTAAGCCGCTGCGCGGTTTAGGTCGTCGTGAAATTGGCCACGGTGCTTTGGCAGAAAAAGCCTTGGTGCCTGTTTTGCCAAGCAAAGAAGAATTCCCATATACCATTAGAGTTGTTTCTGAAACATTATCATCTAACGGTTCTAGTTCAATGGCTTCTACTTGCGGTTCAACTTTGGCTTTAATGGATGCTGGTGTACCAATTAAAAGCCCTGTTGTCGGTATTGCCTTGGGCTTGGCTACAAATGGCAAAGGCAAATATGAAATCATCACAGATTTACAAGATCTTGAGGACGGTCCGGGTGGTATGGATTTTAAAATCACTGGCACTAAAAATGGCATTACAGCTATTCAAATGGATACTAAAACTGACGGCTTAACAATGGAAATGATTGAACAAACTTTAACTCAAGGCAGAAAAGCTCTAAATCAAATATTAGAACAGCTGGCAAAAGTTATTGATAAACCAAGGCCGGATTTATCGCCCTTTGCCCCACGCATTACCAGTTTCTTTATTAATCCTGAAAAAATTAAGGATGTTATTGGTCCAGGCGGTAAAATGATAAATAAAATTATTGATGAAACTGGAGTGACAATAGATGTGGAACAAACCGGACAAGTTATGGTCACTTCTAATAATCCTGAAATGTCAACCAGAGCAGTTATGTGGATTAAAGATATTGTAAAAGAAGTTGAAGCTGGCGAAATTTATAATGGCAAGGTTGTACGCATTATGGATTTTGGCGCATTTGTGGAAATTTTACCTGGCAAAGACGGCATGGTTCATATTTCCAAAATGGCACCATTTAGAATTGCCAAAGTTACTGATGTTTTGAACATTGGCGATGATGTTAAAGTTAAAGTTGACGAAATTGATTCACAAGGCAGAGTGAATCTTTCCCTGATTGAAGGCGGTAAAAAAGCCACGCCAGCTCAAGGCGGAGGATTTGATGAAGGAAGATCACGCGGGCCAAGAGATGACAGAGGCGGTCGAGGTGGTTTTGGCAGAAAAAGATAT
>CAIXNZ010000116.1 GCA_903920975.1 Candidatus Falkowiibacteriota bacterium
CCTCTCTAGTGACTGTCAGTCCGAGTTTGGCTGTTACACCAGCACCAAAATCCAAATCAACAACATAATATCCCAATGATTTTATTGGTTCTTCAAGTTTAATAAACTTTGGCTCAATATCATAATGGCGTTTTTTCAATTCTTCGGCAATAACCACGCTGTTAACTGATCCAAATAGCTTTTTCTTCGCATCAGCCTTAACTGGTAGAATTAATTTCAGGTTATTAATTTTATTAGCCAGTTCCTGATATTTCTTGGCTTGCTTCACTTTATTTTTTTCCTGGCGCTGATTTTCAGCCTTGATTTCTTTCATGACTTCTTGTGTCGCCTGTTTAACTAATTTTTGCGGCAACAAAAAATTTCGGGCATAACCGTCCTTAACGTCTTTTGTCTCGCCAATCTTTCCCAACCCATTAATATTTTTTACCAAAATTACTTTCATAATAAAAATTTTACCAACTTTATTCTACATGCTATATTCTCTGTTTTCTATTCTCTGTTCTATATTATTCTAATACAACTAGTCTTTTTTGCCAAATATTTTTGACCAAAATCCTCCCATATTCTCTTCAGCCTCCGTAGCATTTGCGAAGGAGGCTTGCTCTTCGCGTAATATCGCATTGTAGATATTTTGCGCTTCTTGTTTAATTAAATCAGAATCATAATCACCACTATGGGCAGTACAACCTTCGTATGATGCTTGTTTTTGATCTAAATGTAAATTTAGGATTAAGGGATTTTCAGAATTAATGTATAAATGAAAACGCGGATAAATGCCTCCGCCCAAACGACGAGCATAGCTAATTTCGCTCGCGCGAGGGTCACGCACCAAGCCATAACCGCAACGCCGAATCAAAAAATCAGCGCCTTGATTAAATTTTTTATTAAAATTAATTTTCATAATGATTTTATTATAGCACTTTTAAAAAATTTTATCTAAAAAAATTTTGTTCTAAAATTAGCCAAAAAATACGAGAGGCCTGAATCTATTGACAAACCTATCATATTATGATAAGTTAACGTAATTACAAGGAGGTGTTCTTTTCAATCAAAATTTATAATAAAACGGAAAGAAAAGGGGTAACAAAAACAAAGAAAACGGCTGAAAGGCCAAAAGGAGGACTTAAGATGAAGAGAATTTTTTTGTCCCTGATTGCGATTTGCACCATCATTCTACTCACGGCTTGCGGCGGCACGGGCTCCTCGAGCTCCGGCAACGGGAATAACCCGGACCAGCCCACGACCATCACGGCGGGATTCAATTTGAATGGGTTCCCGGAAGACGGTATCAACATTTCCCCGGTCCTGATCCCTGGCGGCACCGTCAACATCGCGTATATCGGCGGAGATGCCATCAATTCCAGCTGCGTGGACCCGAATGTCCCGGCCTGCAGACAGCAAGTCACGGCAGTCGGCGGAGTCATTTCCACCACCATCACGACTCACGGACCCGGCGATTACGGCCTCTGGGCCATGTATGACGGCCAAGTCAGGAGTTGGGGCTGGACAGTCGGCGGAACCCAAATCAGACACATCGGCACTTATTGTGACGCCAAAGCCCTGGACGACCCGACGCGCAGATGCTTTCATTTCGCTTGTTTCCATGTCGAATTGACACCCACTACTGGCGTACCAGTGGTTACTGAAAACCTCAGTTGCAACACGGTGTTGTACGCTTTGGAAATCGCGGTAAACGGTAACAGCGGAGAGGATTCCAGACGGAACTACCCACATATGGGAGACCCGTTGAATGGGAATACCACTCATGACGGAAACATTTATTTCCAAAGTCCGACAGTCTCCTACAGTATGCAGGCACCTTTGCAACGTATGGCTTGGCTGACCAATGCCTATAACCATCGAATTGTGGAATACGGTTCGCAGGACCGTAATTGGTTTGCAATCTATGGACGAGACCTGGGTATGGGCGCAGACCCTTCGGACATCAAGCCAATTGCGGGCGTTTACGCCCGAGTCTATGCGCTGGGTGGAGCCGGATTGTTATGCAACACAGAGATGCACACCATCACCAACCTCGGTACCCTGGCCGTCCCCTGGTATGGCTTATGGATTCATGGCATCGACACAACGAGCAACTGCATTATCCAAGGCGCCAATACCTGGGATCAAGTACTGCCCCTGAACTAAGCACACCCCCTTTACTTTCCATAAAAGAGCCCTATGTCATTTGACATGGGGCTCTTAAATTTTAAAAGGACTTCGATTCAACCGAAGTCCTTTTTATAAATATACGATAAATTTTATTTTTTCAAATTATTTTGATTCAGATATAAAATAGCGCGGTCAAGTTGCGGATCTTTGTCTGCATTAAAATCCTCGTCAGTCAATTTCACTTCCACATCTGGTTCAATGCCTTCACCATCAATGGTATTTTCATTTGGCGTTAACCATAAAGCAATTGTTAATTTTATTGATGAACCATCTTCTAACGGGAATAATGTTTGGACCGAACCCTTGCCAAAACTTTTTTCTCCTATCAAAGTAGCTAATTTATAATCTTTAAGCGCTCCAGCTACAATTTCTGAACCAGAAGCACTGCCTCCATTAATCAAAACAACAGTTGGAAAGTCTTTAAACCTTGCTTGGCCATTCGCCTCATTGGCTTTTAAATTACCGTCTGCAGATTTTTCATAAACTACCACACCTTTATCAACCCATTCGCTGGCCACATCAATGGCTGTGTCCAAATAACCGCCGGGATTATTTCTTAGATCAAAAATTATTCCTTTGGGATTTTTGGCAATTGTTTCAACTACGGCTTTATTAAATTCCGAACTGGTATCCTCGTTAAAATAACGTAAATTAATATAAGCCAGATTATTTTCAAGCATTTTCCATTTCACGCTTTGAATTTTTATGGTATCGCGGGTTAATTTAATTTCTTTGGCTTTATCCCAACCCTCACGATTAACAGTCAAAACAACGTCGGTGCCCTTTTGTCCGCGGATTTTATTAACAGCATAATCCAAGCTCATGCCAGCCGTATCTTCAGCATCAATGCTCAAAATCTGATCACCGGCTCTTAAACCTGCCTTTTCCGCAGGACTACCCGGCAAAGGAGCAATTATAGTAAGGTTGTCATTTTTTACAGCAATCTCTGTGCCAATGCCATCAAAGGTTCCCTGCAGTTCATCTGTAAATTTTTTAGTCGTATCTGGGTCAAAAAATATGGAATGCGGGTCACCTAACGAGGCCACGCTGCCAGCCATAGCGCCATAAAGCATTTCTGTTTCTGAAACTGGCTGATGAACATAATTTTTTCTTATCGTATCCCAAGTTTCCCAAAACAAATCAAAATCAACATCTTTGGATAAAAAACCTGGTTTTACTTTTTCATTGGCAACCTTGCCACTAGTAAAATTTTTTGCAGTTTGAGGCTTACTGGCTTGAACGCCAATTATTATGCCAGCAACAAAAACAACCAAAACCAAAAGAATGACAAAGTAATATTTTAAAAATTTATTTAGAAAGTTGTTTTCCCGCTTGGCGCCAAAAGATAACATATTTATAAAATTTAATGATAAATCTATTATAGCAAAAAAATAAATTTATTCAAAGACAAGGCCTTGAAATTATTAAAGAAATTCTCTATAATGGGTTCATAAATCAAAATCTATGGAAAAATACATTATCAACGGCGGAAAAAAATTAAGTGGCGAGATTGCTGTGGCCGGAGCCAAAAATATGGCGCTGAAGGTTTTTCCAGCTGCTATTTTGTGCTCAGAGCCTTGTTTGCTTAAAAACGTTCCCGAGATAGAAGATGTCCAGCGACTGATTGAACTGATGACTGATCTGGGAGCCAAAATCACCCATAATACCAAGGGTGAATATTTGGTTTCAGCTAAAGGCATAAATAAGACTCAGCTTAAGCCTGATTTGGTTAAAAATTTACGAGCCTCTATCATGTTGGCTGGCCCTATACTAGCTCGTTTTGGCGAAGTAACATTAGCGCACCCGGGCGGCTGTATGATTGGCCAACGTCCCATAGATTTATTTATTGAAGGCTTTCAAAAAATGGGCGCGCTTATGGAAGAAAATGGCGAGACTTATACTTTACGTACAAAAAAATTAAAAGGTGCTGACATTATTTTGCCACGTGTTTCAGTAACTGTCACTGAAAATTTGATGATGGCAGCCACTTTAGCCGAAGGAGTAACGACTATAAAAAATGCCGCCATGGAACCAGAAATAGTGGCATTAGCTGAATTTCTAAACCAACAAGGCGCAAAAATTAAAGGCGTTGGTACGCCAGATATAATTATTGAAGGTGTTAAGGAATTAAGGGGTGGAGAAGCCACTATTATTCCAGATCGTATTGAATGTGGTACATTTATTATCATGGGCTTAATGACTAAGAGCCAACTAAAAATTACTGATTGCGAACCAAGGCATATTGAAAATCTTCTTTATTCTTTAGACAAAGCCGGCGCTAAATTAGAAGTTGGCAAGGACTATATTATCACTCACCCTTCTAATTTAAAGGGCGTAGATATTGTCACCCATGAATATCCCGGCTTTCCGACCGATTTACAAGCGCCCTTTACAGTCTTAATGACTCAAGCCAATGGCTTAAGTTTGATTCATGAAACGATTTTTCCAGGTCGTTTGTTTTATACTGATATTCTAAATCAATTAGGCGCTAATATTATCATGTGCGATCCGCATCGCGTTGTAGTCATGGGACCGACTAAATTATATGCTAAAAAATTAACCAGCCCTGATTTGCGAGCGGGCATGGCCTTAATTTTGGCAGCCATGGTGGCCGAGGGAACTTCCAGTATTGAAAATATTTATCAAATTAACCGCGGTTATGAAAATATCGTAACCAAATTACAGCAAATTGGCGCGGATATAAAGCAAATAAGCGAATAATATGAATATCAAAATCAGAAGAATTATCATGATTGGCTTTATTTTGGCCTTTTTTATTATTGGGCCAATTTTGATTTTTTATGCTTCTGGTTATCGCCTAGATTTCAAAAGAGAAAAAATAATAGAGACAGGAACCTTGATGTTGGCGGCCAAAGATGTTAAAAAAGCCAATTTATATATAAAGA
>CAIXNZ010000117.1 GCA_903920975.1 Candidatus Falkowiibacteriota bacterium
GTTCGGCACCTCGATGTCGGCTCGTCGTATCCTGGAGCTGAACAAGGTTCCAAGGGTTTGGCTGTTCGCCAATTAAAACGGCACGTGAGCTGGGTTCAGAACGTCGTGAGACAGTTCGGTCTCCTATCCGCTATGGGCGTCGAAACTTGAGGGGTCCCTTCTCTAGTACGAGAGGACCGAGAAGGACAAACCTCTGGTGTACCAGTTGTCTTGCCAAAGGCATCGCTGGGTAGCCAAGTTTGGTTTAGATAAACGCTGAAAGCATCTAAGCGTGAAACTGTCCCCAAGATTAGGTTTCATAGAACCCTAGTAGACTACTAGGTTGATAGGCAGCAGGTGTAAGAGTGGTAACACTTTTAGCCGAGCTGTACTAATAGTTCATTGTTTAACCACAAAAATTATAGTGAATATAAAATCAATAGATTGCAGTTAGGGAATTAATTTTCTCTAACTTTATCTGGTGATTTTAGCGACTGGGTCACACCCGATCCCATTCCGAACTCGGAAGTTTCCGCCAGAGGCGGATCCGCCTTCGGCGGAAAGCCATTAAAATTAAGAGTCAAAAGATAGATATTATTTCATTCAATTAGAATGGAATGGTAGTATCTGGTGATTCTAGCGGTGGGGCAACACCTGTTCCCATTCCGAACACAGTAGTTAAGCCCACCAGCCCCGATGATACTCCTCCGGGGGGAAAGTAGGACATTGCCAGTTTAACAAAAAGAACTCCACATCGGAGTTCTTTTTGTATTTTTCAAAGCTTGCCCTGAGCCGAGTCGAAGGGGAGTTCTTTTTGATTTCACATTTTTTCAATCGTGATACCTACCTCAACTTTTTGAAAAGGGTGAAGGCATGCCCTGAGCTTGCCGAAGGGACATTGCCAGTTTAACAAAAAGAACTCCACATCGGAGTTCTTTTTGATTTGCTTTATATAAATTATTTTAAATTTTATATCACGTTATCCCAATCCATTATTAAAATAGAGGCTTTGCACTTATTTTCCAAGAGAAGCTTTTCAAAAGATTGTACATGCTCGGCTCCACATATGAAAAGAATACCTTGATTTAAATAGTTTTTAATTTTTTCAACCCAAAATTTTTCTCTAATGGTATGGTATTTTTTCATTTCTTCATTTGTTTTTTCATCTCTAAGTTGGTAACGATGGATATAATTTTTAGGAATATTTTTTTCTATTTCATTTTTGATTTCTTCTTTTGGGGGAATACCCGCTAACTTTCTTTCATTAGTATTGGGATCGCAGAACAAGTGAATGACATTAAGTTCTTTAGCAACTAATTTAGCGGTTGAATTATTTCCTTTATATTTTCTTAGAGCTTCTTCGCTAAGTTCTTCTGCAATTAAAGATATTTTTAATTTTAGAACTTGTTGTTTTAAATATATAGAAAATTTGTCGCGTTCTTGTTGGGATTTTGCATAAGAGCCATCGTATTGGATCTTATGCTCGACTCCAATTAAATAGATCATATGCATGGAGCACTTTTATTTTCTTGGACGAAATGGTGACATTAACACATTACCAACTATTTCAAGTACTGGCAGTATAGACAATACGAATTTGATGATAAATATTAATACCGCATATTTCCAATTCAATAAGAGAATCCCAAGTCCTATTCCCCAATGGAGCCATGAGATTAACCCAACCCATGTTGGCAACATTGGTTCGTTTGGGGGTTGGACGTTATTTCGTTTAGCTTGAATAAGTCGTTTGTCGAATGTTGTGATTGATGAAGTAATGAAAAAAATTATTGTTATCACGATAAGTATGGGCGAGTTTATTGGAGTATTAAATAATGAAATCATATAATATTATTTTTCTAATTCAATAATAAAGTTATCTAAACCGTTTTGTACTTCACTTATTGAATTGTAGGTAATTAATTTATTCACTAGAAGATCTAATGGGTGATCGCTTACCCCCTTTTTAAATAAAAGTTCGACAAATTTATATAAATTAGGGTAATGCCAAATTGTTTTTGCGGGAATTGATCCCCCCAATATTAATTTAAATATTTTTATTTCATCATTTGCAATCGACACCAATATTCTTTCTCCATTGTCAAATTTAATTTGAGAAAATACCCCACTTACCCCCTCATTTTTATAAGTAATAATTTGTCCCATAACACATAATTTATATTAATAATTATATTATTTGATCAGTAAATTGGTCTTCTAGCTATGTAAAGTAAGTTTTTATTCTTCTTTTATAGTTATACCATTATTAATTAGCAGGTCATATACTTTTTCATTTCTTAGAGAAATTAGCCGTAGAAGAATCGTCGCGAATTTATAGGTGAGCCGAGCAAAAAAATAAGGAAGTGGTACTAAAATTAGCCATGCCATCATATAAATTCCATGATCTTTAAAAATATATGCTAAAATAAAAAAGACAAGCAGTATTAAAATAGCTCCTCCAATTTTTTGATTCCCCATAGAAGCTTTGCCAACTAAAATACTAAATAATAAAATTATTATAGGAATGGCAATAATACTATACCACTTTAGGGCAAATATGCTTAAAATTAAAACTGCAAGTAATGTTAAGAATTGTAGATAAAAAAATAATTTAACTATAAAACGCTCCAGATATAGTGGTTCATTAATTTTTTCTTTAATAATTGAATGACCTGTATCAGTAAAAAATTTTCTTGCTATTGCTGGCTCGATACCTATAAGAATTTCATTTTTATTAGCTTTATCTTTAAATTCCTGATAATTCATATTTTTTAGTATAAAAAAGTTAAATTTTCTTAAGTTAAGCATATCAAAGTAACTGAATTTTACAAGTTTAGACAATTATTTTTTTAAATGCTAAAATTTTGGTATTGGTTAGCTATGAGCTGCGAGCCTTGAGCTAGGGGCTCTAAGCCCAAAGCCCATAGCCCTAAGTAAAAAATTATGAGACAGATAGCTGACTTACATATTCATTCCAAATATTCGCGAGCTTGCTCGCAGGATTTGACGTTGGAAAATATTGACAAGTGGTGCCAGATAAAGGGCATTGATATTGTGGCAACTGGCGATTTTACGCATCCCGCTTGGTTTAAAGAGATAAAAAGTAAATTGGAGCCGCTGGGAAACGGATTGTTCATGCTTCGAGAACCTCAGCATGACAATCACACCAAATTTATTTTGGGTACGGAAATTTCTTGCATCTATAAGCAAGGCGATAAATGCCGCAGAATACATATTAATATTTTTTTTCCAGAAATTTCTGATGTTCAAAAATTTAATGAACATTTGGAAAGGGGCGGATATAATTTAAAATCAGATGGTAGGCCAATTCTGGGTATGTCAGCGATTGAGCTGACAAAAATCAGTT
The DNA here is from genome assembly GCA_903920975.1 of Candidatus Falkowiibacteriota bacterium. Taxonomy (GTDB): domain Bacteria; phylum Patescibacteriota; class Patescibacteriia; order CAIXNZ01; family CAIXNZ01; genus CAIXNZ01. Next base: position 3,347 of record CAIXNZ010000117.1, read on the forward strand.
TGAATATAAATAAGAAGGCGTTAATTATCCCAGCGCATGCCTGGACACCTTGGTTTTCCATTTTCGGTTCAAAGTCTGGCTTTGATACTATTGAGGAATGCTTTGGCGAATATGCCAAAAATATTTTTGCCATTGAAACAGGACTTTCTTCTGACCCACCAATGAATTGGCGCTTATCAGCTTTGGATAAAATTACCTTGGTCTCCAATTCTGACGCGCATTCTTTGCCAAATCTCGGCCGCGAAGCAAATGTTTTTGATTTTGAGGAAAGTTCTTACGATGAAATTTATAATACTTTGAAAAATCAGGGTAAAAAGAAATTTTTATACACGATTGAATTTTATCCCGAGGAAGGTAAATATCATGTCGACGGCCATGCGGCGTGTAAAATATCTTTGAATCCGAAAGAAACAAAAAAGAATAATGGCTTATGTCCTGTTTGCAAAAAGCCTTTGACTATCGGCGTATTGTATCGCGTTGATGATTTAGCTGATCGGGAAGTGGGTGAGCTAGATGATCATATTCCGTTTAAAAGTATGGTGCCGCTTCAGGAAATCATTGCCGAGGCCTTTGATGTCGGCAAGAGTTCTAAAAAGGTACAGAAGGAATATTTTGCCATGATTGAAAAAGGTAAAAATGAATTCGCGATTTTATTAGATTTAAGTATCGAGGAATTAAAAAAAATTAGTCAGACCGAAGTTATTGAGGGGATTGAAAGAGTAAGAGAAGGAAAATTATTTATTGAGCCTGGTTATGACGGAATTTATGGCAAAGTAAAAATTTTTACGGATAAAGAAAGAAAAAAATTTCAACAAGCGAACTTAATATAATTATTATAAACAACAAAACCCTTCTATGATTAAAAGGGTTTTTATTGTTGCTTATTACTAAAGCATTTATCTTCTTCTCTTTTTTGCAGCTTTCTTTTTCTTTTTTGCGACTTTCTTTTTTCCTTTTTTAGCTGCTTTTTTCTTTTTTGCCATTTCTTTAAAGTTAATTTTTAGGCAATTATTCTTCTGTCTTAATTATAGTGTTATTTGGTCAATAATGAAATGATTTTTGGTAAAAAACTGTGGATAACTTTTGAAATTTTTATTTTGGAGTTTCCGTAATATAATTATTGACAATAAAAAATTAATTTGTTATACTAATTTTAGTTCGCAGGAACTTTTTTCATTATATTTATTTGCTCCCCAACATTTTTGTTGCGGGGGACGGCCCCGTTAGAAGTAGAGTGTAATCAATCAACAAGCCGTTGATTCGGCTTGTAGCATGATCATCGTATATACTATGAAAATCACTTAACTTCTAACGGGGCCGGTAGCTCACCTGGTAGAGCGCCTCGTTTGCACCGAGGAGGTAGCGGGTTCAAGTCCTGTCCGGTCCACAAAAAATTACGAATCAATTGCACAAAGATTGTATTTAAAAAAAATTAATCAATGCCTCGTTCCGCCCCGCACCAAGCGGAGCGCATGGTGCGGGGTCCGGTCCACAATATGCTAAACAATGACGAAAAATTAGTTTCGCAATATTTAGCAGGTGATAAAAAATCACTGGAGATTTTAATTAAAAAATATCTTCAGTCGATTTACAATTTCACTTTTCGTTTTACGGGTAATGAATCCGATACCGAGGATATAGTTCAGGAAGTTTTTGTAAAAGTTTGGAAAAATATAAAAAAATTTGATAGTCATAAAAGTTTTAAGACTTGGTTGTTTACAATCGCCAAAAATACTTCAATAGATTTTTTAAGAAAGAAAAAAGCCACGCCTTTTTCAATTTTTGAAAACGAACAAGGAGAAAATTTATTTTTAGATAGTATTAAGGATTTGTCTCCCTTACCCGATGAGATTTTTGAGCAACAAGAAAAAATAGAAAGTTTCGATTCAGCAATTAATAAACTCTCGCCTAAATATCATCAGATTTTTAAACTTCATACAAAGCTTGGTTTTTCATTTACTGAAATTGCCAAAAGAATTAATGAACCGCTTAATACGGTGAAAAGTCGTTATAGGCGCGGTTTAACAATATTAAAAAAAATATTCAACTAATAATCATTAAAAAGAGATGCACCAAAAAGCATCTCTTTTTCGTATTATAGAGTATAGTATGAATAATAAAAATATACCACAATTAAAATTTAAGCAACACGAAATACCTAGCGAACTGTATGATAAAGTATTGCAACGTGTTTATAAAGAACGAGGATTGCTGACTCTCAAGCGTAGATTAGTTATATTTTCTGTTAGTTTGATTATTTCATTGATAGCATTTTTCCCCGTTATAAATCTAGTCAGAGCCGGCTTAGCTGAATCTGGGTTTATTCAATTTTTTACTTTAATTTTTTCTGATTTTGAAGTCATAAAAATGTATTGGCAAAATTTTCTATTAATATTATTAGAATCCCTGCCAATTACCGGTCTGATTACGCTTTTAATTACCTCCCTTGTATTCCTCGAATCAATTAATATTTTAGTGCACGATCTGAGAATTTTTAGGCGTACAAATAATTTACTTAAAAATAATTAAAGCATATGGAAAATAATATTATTAAAAATAATGAAATTCAACCAAGCAAAGAAGTAGCTGATGAAAAAAATACTACTGACAAAAAGGTTGAAGACAAATTTTATCAAACTAAGTCCTTTAAGATTTTTGGCTTGGTTATCGCTGGCATGATAGCTATTTTATTAATTTTTAATATTGGCATGAATATTGGCTTTAAAAAAGCAAAATTTTCTTATCAGTGGGGAGATAACTATCATAAAAATTTTGCTGGTCCTAAAGGCGGGTTTTTAAATGATTTTGGTCATGATGATTTTATGCAGGCCCATGGAGTCTTTGGACAAATCATAAGAATTGATGGTTTAAATTTAATAATTAATGGTAATGAAAAAAACGAAAAAATTATTTTGATTAACAATGATACTATTATCAGACGCTTGCGTGATTCTTTAAAACCAACAGATTTAAAAGTCAACGATTATTTAGTGGTAATCGGACAACCAAATGAGGCTGGGCAGATAGAAGCAAAATTAATTAGATTAATGCCGCCACCCTTGGCTGCGCCATCAACTAATAATAATTTTATGGAACTAAGGCTTGATATGCCTTTTCCTCTAACATTACATTAATAAAATATTTCTTAAGTTATGTTTAAAAAAATTTTAAACGTCATTATCGCTCACAAAATAATAACAGGCATAGTAGTTGTTATCCTAGCCGTTGGGGGTTTTTTTCTTTTCGGATCTTTTAATAGTAGTGCACAAGAGACTCGCTATGCTTTAAGCGCAGTTACAAAGGGAACAATTATTACCTCAGTATCTGGGACTGGGCAAGTTTCTGCTTCTAACCAGCTTGATCTTAAGCCCAAGGCTTCTGGGAATGTTGTGTATGTTGGCGTAAAAGAAGGCCAAAGCGTAAAGGCTAAAACACTAATAGTTCAGCTTGATAGCTCTACCGCTCAAAAGAGCGTCAGAGATGCCAAAGCAAATTTAGAATCAGCTAATTTAGCTATGCAAAAATTAAAACAACCAGCAGACGCACTCACGCTTTTACAAGCAGAAAATTCTCTAGCCCAAGCGCAGGAAGCAAAAACCAATGCTCAAGAAGATCTGCAAAAAGCCTATGATGATGGATTTAATACCGTGGCTAATGCCTTTTTGCAACTGCCCGATATTATTTCGGGCCTCAAAAGTATTCTTTATGATAGCACTTTAAATGTTAATCAATGGAATATTGATTATTATGCCAATTCTTTACAGCAAAATCAGGCAAAAATTTTTGAATATAAAGAAAGCACATCAGTGTCATATCAACTGGCTCGCACTAAATATGATAAAAATTTTTCAGACTATAAGTCAGTTGGCAGATATTCTGACACCGCGACCATAGAAGCTTTAATCAATCAGACTTATGATACAACAAAAAGTTTGGCCGATGCCATTAAAAATGCCAATAATTTTATTCAATTTTATAAGGATAAAATGAAGGAAAATAATTTGAACCCAGCCGCTTTGGCAGATACCCATTTATCATCGCTTAATACCTATACTGGCCAAACCAATACTCATCTGAGTAATTTATTAGCAATTACAAATAGCATTCAATCTGCTAAAACTACGATTATTAATTCTGACCGTAGTATTGCAGAAAAAACTCAATCTCTCGCTGATCTGAAAGCCGGCACAGATGCGATTGATCTTCAGTCTCAGGAATTGACTCTGAAACAAAGGCAAAATGCTCTTTACGATGCGCAGTTAACCTTGGCCGACTATTATGTCTATGCGCCATTTGATGGCATAGTAGCCAGCGTGGATGTTAAAAAAGGTGATTCAGCCAGTTCTGGAACCGCCGTTGCCACTTTAATAACTGCATCAAAAATCGCTGAGATTTCGCTTAATGAAGTAGATGCGGCTAAAGTTGCTGTGGGCCAGAAAGTCACTCTTACATTTGACGCAATTGATGGCCTTAGTATAACCGGTGAGGTTGCTCAAGTTGATACCATTGGCACGGTTAGCCAGGGTGTTGTTACTTATAACATACAGATTAGTTTTGATACGCAAGATGAAAGAGTTAAGTCTGGCATGAGCGTTTCAGCGGCAATTATTACTAATGCCAAACAAGACGTCTTATTGGTACCAAATTCAGCATTAAAAACAACTAATGGAGTTTCGTATGTGCAGATGCTGGACAAACAAATTCCGCAAGATTCTATAACAAGTTCGGGAGTGACTTCAGCCACAGCGCCAATTTTGCAGCAAGTTGAAGTGGGTCTTTCAAATGACAGCTCAACAGAAATAGTTTCCGGACTTAACGAGGGAGATCAGGTTATAACTAGAACTATTACATCTACAACAAAGAGTACAACGACCACAGCTCCAAGCATTTTGGGTTCAGCTGGCGCTCGAGGCAGAGGATTTTAATTAGATAAAGGAACAAGCATGATCGATGTTAAAAATATTACAAAAATATATAAAACAGGACATGTCGAATTTCAGGCATTAAAGGGAGTAAGTTTTAGAATCAATGATGGCGAGTTTGTGGCCATTATGGGTCCTTCTGGTTCTGGCAAATCAACCCTGATGCACATTTTGGGCGCTCTTGATATTCCTTCTAGCGGGACTTATTTACTGGATAATAAGGACGTATCAAAAGAGAGCGAGGATGAGTTGGCAGAAGTAAGAAAGAATAAAATCGGTTTTATTTTTCAATCCTTTAATCTTTTACCAAGGGCAACTGTCTTGAGAAATGTTATCTTACCTCTAGTTTATGCGGGTGTTGAAAGCAAGGAAAGGGAAAAACGCGCAAAAATAGCTTTAAAAGCCGCTGGACTTGACGAAGAATTCTTTGGTCATCTTTCTAACCAGCTTTCTGGCGGACAGATACAACGAGTAGCCATTGCGCGTGCTTTGGTAAATAATCCCACTCTTATATTGGCTGATGAGCCAACTGGAAATCTTGATACTAAAACCGGCGAGGTTGTGCTTGATACTTTTAAAAAATTGAATAAAGAACAGGGTAGAACCATAATTCTTATTACTCACGAACATGATGTTGCGCAGCACGCAGACAGAGTAATTTTTATTAGAGATGGAGCAGTTGTGAGTGATATAAAAACCAAAAAATAATAATATTATTATGAAAACTACTGATATATTTGAAGAAACAAAATCAGCGCTTTCGGGCAATAAAGCTAGGTCCGGTTTGACCATGCTTGGCATTATTATTGGTATTGGCTCTGTCATTACCATGCTGGCCATCGGCCAAGGCGCTCAAAGTTCAATACAGAATAGCATCCAATCAATCGGCTCTAACATGATTATGGTTCAGCCGGGTGCGCAGCGTGGCCCGGGCTCGGCAGTCAGTACGGGCAGGGGTGCGGCAAAATCTTTAAAACTTTCTGATGCTCAAGCAATCAGTCAGCAGGTTGATTCTGTTTTAGCCGTTTCTCCCGAGGTAAGCGGACGTTATCAGGTGACTGCCAAAGGAACAAATACCAACACTCAAATTACAGGAGTAGAGCCCAGCTATACAATTGTCAGGAATATTGAAGTTGACAGCGGATCATTTATTACGGACCAAAATGTGCAGAGTAATTCAAAGGTTGCAGTATTGGGGCCAACTTCACGTGATGATCTTTTTGGCGTGGATGCAGATGCGCTTGGACAAACTATAGTCATTAAGAAAATGAATTTTACAGTTATCGGCATTACTGTGTCCAAAGGAGGTTCTGGCTTTAATAATCAGGACGACATGATTTATATACCCATAAGTACAGCCCAAAAGTATCTTACGGGTGATGAATATGTAACTACAATAAGCGTAGCCGCCCAAGATGCAAATTCCACGACAGCGGTCCAACAGGAAATAACAGATCTTTTGCTTAATCTTCATCATATCAGCGATCCAACTTTGGCAGATTTTAGCACACTTAATCAAGCCGATATTGCTTCTGCAGCATCAAGTATCGCCCAAACCTTCACCATTCTACTTGGTTCAGTAGCTGGCATTTCACTTGTTGTTGGTGGTATTGGCATTATGAATATGATGTTGACAACCGTAACTGAGAGAACCAGAGAGATTGGGTTACGCAAAGCAATTGGTGCCAAAAGACGTGATATCAGTATGCAATTTTTAGTAGAAGCCATAACACTTACTTTTATCGGCGGATTTCTCGGCATTATTATTGGTTGGGGCGTGGCTTTCGGGCTCACTTACTTTGGCGTTATTCAGACCAAGGTCGCATTGTCTTCGATTTTGCTTGCCTTTGGTGTTTCGGCGGCCATAGGTATTATTTTCGGCTATTACCCGGCGACACGGGCAGCTAAATTAAATCCCATTGAAGCCCTAAGATATGAATAATTATTAAATAATAATAAATATATTTATGAAAACACAAAAAATAATTGTTATCGTGGCAGCGATTATTATTGTCGGTGGCGCTTCGTTTTATGCGGGTACCATTTATGCCAAAGGCAATAAATCAGGCAACAGAAATATGCCGGGTTTTACTAACGGAACTGGCACAAGAGGTGCGAGAGGGAATGGCAATTTTGTAAATGGCCAAATTCTTTCCATAGACAGCAGCAGTATTACCGTGCAAATTCCAAATAATGGTTCAAAAATTATTCTTCTGTCTGATTCAACTCCAATATCAAAGATGGCCAGCGGGACAAGATCAGATTTAGTTGTTGGAGAAACGGTCATGGTCACTGGCACAACCAATACTGATGGTAGCGTTACAGCTCAATCAATCCAGATTAGACCAGCTATGCCAGAAAATGCAGTATCCGCTCCGACAAAATAATTAAGATAAGTTTTTTTGAACAAAAAAGTCCCGCACATTTTGGTGCGGGACTTTTATATTATTCTTTTTAGAAAGTTTGTTTGGCTTTTTTTGATCTTTTATAAATCCATCTGACAAACAAGAAAATCAGACAAAGTAAGATTAAATAGGGGATAATACTTATTAACCAGAAGATAAAGATAATGACAAAGTTAACAAAATTCTGCAAATTGATTATTAAACCTTTGACCGCTTCTTTTACAACTACATATGGTTGCCATTTTTCCGCTGGTAAGCTGATTTGAACTTCACTGGAAATGCTTACGCTAATCGTGGACATTTCAGTTTGATTATCTAAATATCTCAGTCGTCCCTTCAGGCGTTCTATTTCGCCTTGAACTTGATCGAGTTTCTCTCGTACGGCAATTATTTCCTCCACTTTTTGCGCTCGTTTTAATAACTCTAGATATTGGGCTTCCACAGCTTGGTTATGTGTTAAATCTGCCTGTAAATCAATATATTCTTCGGTTACTTCTTGGCCATTAACATCTTCGCGTTCCACCAGCTTGGCTAGAGATTTTATTTTAGTTATCAAATTATCAAAGCTAGAAACAGGCACTCTTAAAATTAGATTGGCAAATTTTTGTCCTTTTTCATTTTCAGTAACACTGGAATTTTGGACAAAGCCTTTTAATATAATTGCTTCATTGGCAATTTGAGTAGCGCTGACATCTACATTATCTACGGTAATACCCAAGCTTGCTGTTTTTATTATTTTTTGATCTTGTTGACCGGCAGTGGGCGGTAAGGCTGGACTTGATACAACCATTTCATTAGAAATAAATGAGTCAGAAGATCCTAAGCCAGCAGGCGCAATCATGCCTAAATCAAGGCTAGTTCTTTGGCTGGTTAAGGTATTGGCTCCACCCTTTTGCCAATTAATAATTACCAGCAATATAAAAAATAAAATTGCCAGCACTCCAAGGGCAACAAGAATACCTAAAACAATTTTTTTTATTAAGCCAATCACCTTGGGCATATTTGGTGTTGTTTCCATAGAATTAATTTAATGTTTAGATTAGACTTATTATAGCAAAAAGTCCGTTATTGTGGTATGTAATTTTGACTTTTGGCCAAATTTTAGCTAAAATAGTTGATATTAAGCCATTAGCTATTAGTAATTTGGCATTGGCTAAAAGAATTATTTTATGTCAGAAAATAAAAGTAATTTTGCCAAAAAAGAAGAAGAAATTATTGATTTTTGGGAGAAAAATAAAATTTTTGAGAAATCAGTAAAACAGCGAGAGCTGTCGCCAGTTTTTTCATTTTATGATGGACCGCCATTTGCCTCTGGTTCGCCTCATTATGGCCATATTTTAGCTTCTACATTAAAGGATACGGTAACGCGCTATTGGACTATGCGTGGATTTAAAGTTGCCAGAACCGTGGGTTGGGATTGCCATGGCTTGCCTGTTGAAAATTTAATTGAAAAGGAATTAAAAATAAAATCAAAAAAGCAGATTTTAACTTTGGCAGATGATGAATACAAAAGCATTAAATTATTCAATGAACGCTGCCAGGCCTCTGTTTTTACCTGCGTTGATGAATGGAAAGATACTTTCAAAAGAATTGGCCGCTGGGCAGATTATTCCAATGAATATGCCACCATGGATCCAGAATATACAGAAAGTGTCTGGTGGGTATTTAAGGAATTATTTAAAAAGGGTTTAATTTATAAAGATTATCGAGTTGCGCCATATTGTACGCGTTGCGGAACACCTTTGGCAAATTTTGAAGTAAATCAAAATTATCAGAAAGTCAAAGATCCCTCAATTTATATTAAAGTAAAAATAAAGGATCAGGCTAACACCTACTTTTTAGTTTGGACTACCACACCCTGGACATTACCAGCTAATGTCGCTTTAGCCATCGGTAAAAATATTGAGTACGCCAAAATTAAAGTTGGCCGAGAATATTTTCTTCTGGCCAAAGCCAGACTTGATGCGGCTGAAAAATATTTAGGCGCTTACGATGTGGTAGAGTTGCATAAGGGACATGAATTTATCGGCTGGGAGTATGAACCGATTTTTGAATATTATAAAAATAAATTAGACAAAAAGGCTTACTATGTTATTGAGGGAGATTTTGTGACCACAGAAGATGGTACTGGCATTGTTCACGTGGCACCGGCTTTTGGCGAAGAAGATATGGCTGTTGGCAAAAAATATGATTTACCCGTTTTGATGACCGTAGATTTGGAAGGTAAATTTAAGCCCGAGGTAAAGGATTGGGCGGGAATTTTTGTTAAAGATGCTGATCCTAAAATAATGGAATATTTAAAAAGTAAGGGCATTTTAATTTCAGATGTCAATGACAAGATTGAGCATGAGTATCCATTTTGCTGGCGTTGTGACAGCCCATTAATTTACTATGCATTGGATGCCTGGTATGTCGCTGTTACTAAATTTAAAGAAGATTTGGTTAATAATAATAGTAGCTTAAGGTTGACTGATCCCAATGGCAAAAAACACGAAGGAATCCGTTGGGTTCCAGGTCATGTGAAAGAGGGGCGTTTTGGCAAATGGCTTGAAGGCGTTAGAGATTGGAATATTTCACGCAATCGTTTTTGGGGCGCGCCATTGCCGGTATGGCAGTGTGCCAAATGCGGGGTTTATAAAGTTGTGGGCAGTAGGGCAGAACTGGAAAATGATGAAATTAAAGATTTGCACAGACCTTACATTGATGAAATAAAGTTCAAATGCCAATGCGGGGGTGAAATGAAAAGAGTGGAAGAAGTTTTTGACTGCTGGTTTGAATCAGGCTCAATGCCCTATGCTCAATATCATTATCCTTTTGAGAATAAAGAAAAATTCGAAACTGGTTTTCCCTGTGATTTTATTGGCGAAGGATTGGATCAAACTCGCGGTTGGTTTTATACATTGCATGTATTAGCTACAGCATTATTTAATAAGCCGGCATATAAAAATGTCATTGCCAATGGCTTAATTTTGGCTGAAGATGGGAAAAAGCTTTCCAAAAAATTAAAAAATTATACTGAACCAAATATCTTGATTGATAAAACTGGCATTGATGCGATTCGTTATTTTTTGCTGTCATCCACGCCAATGGGCGAGGATTATCGCTTTTCTGACCGTTTAGTTGAAGAAATGTTGAGAAAAACAGTTATGCTTTTAGGTAATATTTACAGTTTTTATGCTCTTTATGAAAAAAGCATCAAGTTTGACAAAGCGCTGGAACCGCGTGACGTGCAAAATATTTTAGATAAATGGATCGTGGCTAAATTAAATATGACCATTAAAGAAGTTACCGAGGAAATGGATAATTTTGATCTGACGCGAGCAGCGCGGCCAATAGCGGATTTTATCAATGAATTTTCAACTTGGTATTTGCGACGTAGCAGGGAAAGGTTTAAAGGCACTGATCAAAACGACAAAGCGCATGCCTTATCAACTATGCGTTATGTTTTATTGAATTTATGCAAAATCAGTGCGCCGTTTTTGCCTTTTATTTCCGAAGATATTTATCAGAAACTCAAGGGTCCCAGGGAAAGTGTGCATTTGGAAGACTGGCCAGAAACAGCACCTGATTTAATTAAGACAGAACTTTTGGAACAAATGGAAGTGGCTAGAAAATTAATTGAACAGGCTTTGGCAGCCAGAGCAGAAGCGGGGATTAAAATCAGGCAGCCACTTGCCAAACTTTATATCACAAAAAAATCATTGCCTGAAGATTTTTTAAGTTTGATTAAAGACGAAGTTAATGTTAAAGAAGTTGAGGTAATTGAAAAATTGCCAACTGGAAAAAATTATCAAGTTGGCGCAGATGAATTATACAAAGTGGCTCTTGATATAAAGATTTCAGCTGAATTGCAAAGAGAAGGCCATATCAGGGAATTAATCAGATTTATTAATGCTCTAAGAAAGGATTTGAATTTGAGCTTGGGCGATATTGTGGAAGTTTATTACCAAACCAAAGATAAAGATTTATTAAAAGCTATTAAAGAAGCCAATGAAGAATTAATGAGAAGTACTTTATCAAAAGATTTAATCAACGAAGAAATTAAGCTGGATAAAAATGCCCAGAAAGAATTAGAAATAAATGGCTTGTCAATTTGGATTGGTATAAAAAAGCCATAGCTATAAAGCTATGGCTGGCAGTTATTTAACTAGCACGAGA
>CAIXNZ010000118.1 GCA_903920975.1 Candidatus Falkowiibacteriota bacterium
AAGGCCGGAAATTTGACAATCAAAACGACAAACAAATTTTCGATCATTTTAATAATAAATTGGCCACTTTATCAAGGTGACAATTCGGAAAACGACACGCAAAACGACAAACCACTGGCAGACAAAGGGCAATATACAAGCATTAAAGCATTAAAGAATAAAAAACCCCCTGGAGAAATTTTATCTGATGTCGGACTTCAACGCGTTTAATTATTTTATGTAGAACTTCAAGGCAAGTGGATAGAAAAATTCTTTTGGGGATAGTCTATAGTCAACACAAAACGGCTAAGGAAATTTTGAACGCCAAGCAATACTATCGGCAAATTTGGCATGAAATCTACAGGTGTGTCCGGGATGATATAAACGGTTTGCTTAGAAAGGGGGTGCAATATTTCAATTTTGGCCGTGTGCGAATAAGCTATCGTCACGCCATTTCCCGTCCCGATCTCGTTTTGACGCCCAGCTTGCAAGTCGTGTCCAAGATTTTTTGCTATAATAGCTGGAACAGAGCAATCATCGGCTCCCGTATCCACTAAACCGAAACTTAAAATAAATTTTTTATTAAGCGGATTTATGATTTTTGTAAGCAAATAAGGGCGAAGAACGCCATCGCCAATGTTTAAAAATGGGCAATTTGAAATAGGCATAATTAGTATAATTGCGCAGTGTTTTTGTCCGGCACATAAAATACAATAGGATCGTCAATTAGTTTTTGCGCAGCCTCCCAAACCGTTGCAAAATCCGATCCAGTCGATATTACATCATTCTCTTTGATGGATTTAATGGCCACATACATACCTGCATATTTTTGACCATCACTTATTACTGCATTATCCGGCAGCATAATAACATCCTCCACTTTTTCATCATGAATATTTGCCATATATTAAAGCCAGTGAAAACCTTTAGCCAAAAGCGCGGCAAGGCCTAGGGCTGTGGCTATGATCGCGCCCAAAAGTAAACGTATATCGGTTTTAATCTCGGTTATGTCCTTTTCGATTTGAGCTATCATTGTCATTCCGTTTTCCGAACATAGAACGGCGATGATTTAAGCGTTTCAAAAGCTTTTTTATCTTCAAGTGTTTTTGTTATGCCGTCAAAACCACGGAGAATACCTTCGGTGTCTATATCCTTTCCGGTATTTTGAGAATATGTTTGTAAATATCGCCCTTCAGAAAAGTCCGTTTGCCCTAAACTATTTATTTCTGGCATATCCCCCCCTTTTTTTTAATTTCAAACCGAATGAATTGCGTTTATTAAAAGGAAAAACAAAACCCCGCATTACCTCTTACTATGGGCAACTGATACTTCGAGTTTTGCAACTTTGACCTCCATATTAATAGCGTCCTCTATAGTTTCGTCATAAACTTTTGCCATATTATAATTCCTTTCCGATATAATTTCAATCAATAATCAATATTTTATGCAGGGATTCTAAGAAGGCCTTTTTTTCTTTTGCTGGCATGTCCATGATTATGAGGAAATATATCAATATTTTTACTTGCAGATCGGGTTCTTTTTCTACCCATTTTAGTAATTCTTTTCGTAGGGTGAATTTGCCTATTAGCCTGCACAAGCCCTTATAAAGTATTTGGATTTTGTTCAGGCTGCAAGTGCGCCCTAATTCGGATAGGTTACGTTTTTGTATGCCATGTATTGATTTTGAAATAATAAGTAATTCAGAGACGCGGGTGTGGGCGAGGCCGGAGGCTTGCGCCCATTGGTTTTGAGATACTTCGTATTTTTGGGCAATGGTGTAAAGGCGA
>CAIXNZ010000119.1 GCA_903920975.1 Candidatus Falkowiibacteriota bacterium
ATATTAAATACCTCACTGGTTGAGCTTAAATAGAAATTTATTAATGAAAAGTAAAGTCTTGATTAACAACTTATCCCCCATTTTAGAAATACTTAATAGATAAATTAAATAAAATTAATCTTGAATAAAATAAACTCATTAAATAAATCAAATTTTATCTTTCCAAGGAGTTACGCAACTCTATTTAGAAAAAGCAACATGGTATTTATAAATAAATTACTGCAAAACAATTTAATCAAAAATAGCTTTATCCTTATTATTGGCAATATTCTGGCCGGATTTTTGGGCTATTTGTTTCATTTATTAATCTCCCGCAAATTATCAATTCAGGATTATGGCGAAGTTCAGGCCCTGACCTCCCTCCTTAATATTTTAGCTGTGCCAACCGGCGCCCTTTACTTTTTCATAATCAAACACGCCTCGGAGTTTTTTGCTAATAACGATAATCTGGCCAATTATAAATTTTATAAATGGTTAAACACTAATATTTTAATAGTAATACTGAGTCTTTCCGCTGTTTTTTTATTTTTAGCGCCATTAATCAGGGAATATCTGCATTTGCAAAACTACACTAATCTTCTAATAATTTGGCTGGTAATTATTTTGGGCCTTTTGGTCGTGATACAAAAAGGCATTTTAACCGGCTGTCAAAATTTCAGGAATCTAAATCAAAATAATATTTTAAACGCGGTTATGAAATTAATTATTGGCGTACTTTTGGTATATTTTTTTACCAATCCCTCATCCGCCTTGTTGGGCTTTTTGGGCGGCGCCCTATTCAGCTATTTTTTCTTGATAATTGTAATTGGCAGAATCAATCACGGCGTTAAAGAACAATTAAAAAATAATGAAAGCGCCAATCATTTATTTGACAAACAAAAAATTATTAATGAAATAAAAAAATATATCCTGCCGATTCTATTATTTAGCTTTCTGATAACCATGCTAAATTCCTTTGATATGCTGATGGTGAAAAACATAGTCAATGAAAATTTAGCTGGAATTTACGGCGCTTTTAATATCTTGAGCAAAATTATTTTCTGGGCTAGTTCGTCTGTGGTCTTGGTAATCCTGCCTATGGCTTGCGCTGAAAATTCCAAGCAAAAAACATTGAGTAAGAAAACATTACTCTATGCCAATAGCCTGATTTTTCTAATTTGCTTAGGCGGTTTATTAATTTATTTATTATGGCCTCAGCTAATTATCGGATTGCTTTTTGGCAGCCGTTACCTAGCCATGGCAAATATGCTGTGGGCTTTTGCCTTAATGGCCTTGGCCCTATCCTTATTATCCCTGGAAGCCAATCTGGCTTATGCGCGCTATGATTTTAAAATTTCATATATTCTGCTGACCACATTAATTTTGGAGATAATTTGCGTTTATTTTTTTTCCCAAAATTTATTAACCATTGCCCTCAGCATTGCCGCTGTGCAATTTGTCGGCTATGTCCTGAGCCTGCTTTATAATTTAAAATCAGTAAAAAAATATCAGTTTGTTCAAAATCCTGAGCTGGAGCTATTAAACTAAAACAATGTCCAAATCAATCTCAATAATTATTCCGGTTTACAATGAAGAGAAAAATATTCCCTTGATTTATGACGGCCTAAAAAGGGTTTTGCAGCGCATAAACTATGAACATGAAATCATTTATGTTAATGACGGCAGTCAGGATAATTCAGACGCTGAACTGCTCAAGCTGCGCCTGGTTGATGACAAAGTAAAAATCATTGAATTTTCCCGTAATTTTGGCAAGGAAATCGCCACCACAGCCGGCATCAATAATTGCCAAGGTGACGCCTGTATTTTAATTGATGCTGATTTGCAGCATCCGCCTGAATTGATTTATGAATTTCTCGCCAAATGGAAACAAGGCGCTGAAATAGTTATTGGAGTCAGAGAAAAAACCAATAGTGAGAACCTTATTAAAAAAATAGGTTCATTCTGTTTTTATAAAATAATAAATCGAATTTCAGCCACGAAAATCATACCCTGCGCCACTGATTTCAGATTATTGGATAAAATCGTCATAACCGAGTTTAATAAATTTACGGAAAAAAACAGGATAACCCGCGGCTTGATTGACTGGCTGGGTTTTAAACGCGAATACATTTATTTTAATTCCCCTAAAAGAATCAATGGTAAGGCCAGCTATGGTTTTCTCAAACTTTGCAAATTAGCCCTTAACAGCTTTATTTCCATGAGTTTATTCCCCCTGAAATTTGCCGGCTATCTGGGAATTTTGATTACCCTGGGCGCGGGTTTGCTGGGTTTATTTATTTTTATTGAAAAATACATATTTAATGATCCCTGGGGTCTGGCTTTTTCCGGACCGGCAATTTTAGCCATTATTACCTTATTTTTAGTCGGCATAATTTTAATTTGTTTGGGCTTAATCGCTTTGTATATAGCCAATATTCACGGCGAAGTGGCCAATAGGCCGATATATGTAATCAGAAATAAAAAAAATTTTGATCAAGTTATATGAAAATTTTATGGTTTACTTGGAAAGATAAAATAAACCCTTTGGCCGGGGGCGCTGAAGCCGTTAATGAAGCTTTGGCAGAAAAATTAGTCCAAGACGGTCATGAAGTAATTTTAATTGTCGCGGGTTTTAAAAACGCCTTGCCTGAAGAAATTATTAACGGTTATAAAGTCATCCGACTGGGCAATCGCTGGACTGTTTATTGGCAGGCTTACAAATATTACAAAAAGTATTTAATTGGCTGGGCGGATTTGGTGATTGATGAAATTAATACTATCCCCTTTGGCTGCAAATTTTATGTCAGAGAAAAAAATATTATTCTCTGCTATCAGCTTTGCCGGCAAATCTGGTTTTACCAAATGTTTTTTCCTTTAAATCTGATCGGCTACTTGCTCGAACCATTTTATATATGGCTTTTACACGACAAAGTAGTTTTAACCGAATCCGAAAGTACGAAAAAGGATTTGCAAAAACATGGCTATAAAAAAAATAATATTTATGTATTTAATATCGGCTTGGAAATAGAACCGGCTAAAGATTTAACTGCATCAAAGGCCGTCGAACCAACTATTCTAAGTCTGGGCAATATCAGAAACATGAAAAGATGCCTTCATATAATCAAAGCATTTGAAATCGCTAAACAAAAAATTTTTACTTTAAAATTAGCTATTGCGGGTGATGCTTCAGCAAAATATGGCAAAAAGGTTCTGGATTACGTTAATAAATCAAAGTTTAAAAACAGTATAAATTATTTTGGCAAAGTAAGTACGGAAAAAAAACTGGAACTGATGCAAAAAAGTCATTTAATTTGCGTCACTTCGGTCAAAGAAGGCTGGGGTATTATTGTTACGGAAGCCAATAGTCAAGGTACGCCGTCAATTGTTTATGATATTGATGGCTTAAGAGATGCTGTAAAAAATAATGAAACGGGTATTATCTGTGAAAAAAACACGCCCCAAGATTTAGCGATCAGTATTATTAATTTATTAAATGACAATGAAAAATATATAACTTTAAGATTACAAGCTTGGCAATGGAGCAAACAATTTAATTATAATAATTCCTACCAGCGCTTTATTGAAATACTAAATAAAATTTAATTTTATGAAAACTGCTTTAGTTACTGGCATATTGGGACAAGACGGCCCATATTTAGCCAAACTTTTATTGGAAAAAAATTATAAAGTCTATGGATTAATCAGTAGATATGCCAATCCCAATTTTTCTAATCTTGATTATTTGGGAATAACAAGTCAAATTGATTATTTGCAGGGCGACATGACAGATGAATGCTCTCTGATGAATATAATAAAAAATATCAGACCCGATGAAGTTTACAATCTGGCTGCCCAGTCGTTTGTCGCTGCTTCCTGGGATCAGGCCAAACTCACGACCGAAGTAAATTCACTGGGAGTTTTATATTTATTAAACGCCATCAAGCTATTCTCCCCTGCTACAAAATTTTATCAGGCTTCAACCTCTGAAATGTTTGGCAACAGCAATATTAACGGCGAACAAAATGAAGCCACGCCGTTTCATCCCAGAAGTCCTTATGCCATTTCTAAACTATACTCTTACTGGATTACTAATAATTTCAAGGAAAGCTACGGTCTATATTGCTGCAATGGAATTCTCTTTAATCATGAGAGCCCGATAAGAGGCAAAGAATTTGTTACCAGAAAGATAACAGACGGCATTGCCAAAATTAAGCTTGGCTTAGCCAAGGAAATACGGCTGGGCAATTTAGACAGCAAAAGAGACTGGGGCTTTGCCGGCGATTATGTCAGAGCAATGTATCTGATGCTGCAGCAAGCCAAACCCGATAATTATATAATTTCGACCGGCGTCAGTCATTCTATTAGAGATTTTTGCGCCATAGCTTTTAATCACGCCGGCCTAACCGATTGGGAAAAATATATCGTCATAGACCCGCAATTCAAAAGGCCCGCCGAACTTTTTTCTTTACAGGGAAAATCAAGCAAAGCCAAAGATGTGCTTGGCTGGGAGCCAGAAGTAACATTTGAGCAACTGATTAAAATGATGGTTGAGGCAGATTTAAGTAGGTATAAATAAAACGAATAATATGACTAACATAATTAATCCCCTTGTTTCGGTGATAATACCAACTCGTAATTCAGAGAAAACACTTTTGCAATGTCTGCGATCCATAAAAAATCAAACATATAAAAATATTGAAACTATTGTCGTTGACAATAGTTCGGTTGATACGACAAAAAGAATTGCCCAAAAATATACTGCTAAAATTTTTAATCAAGGGCCAGAAAGATCAACTCAGAGAAATTTTGGCGTGAACCAGGCCGTCGGCTTATACCTGCTAATTATTGACAGTGACATGAATCTTTCAGAAAAAGTTATTGAAAATTGTCTAACCAAAATTCAAACTGACGAAAATATCAAGGGCCTAATTATCCCAGAAGAATCGTTTGGGCAGGGATTCTGGGCACAGTGTAAAAGACTGGAAAGAAGTTTTTATCTTGGCGTTGACTGGATGGAAGGCGCCAGATTTTTCAAAAAAGATGATTTTCTGAAGGTCGGAGGATTTGCCGAAACAATGGTTAGCGGTGAAGATTGGGATTTATCGCGACGGCTGGAAAAAATCGGAAGAATTGATAGAATAAATGATTTAATTTATCACAATGAAGGAAGAATTAATCTTTATCATACTGTCAAGAAAAAATTTTATTACGCGGGCAAATTCACGAATTATGCCCAACAAAACAAAACTGGTGAAAAATTCAAAAAGCAAACAAGTATTTTAAATAGATATAAGCTGTTTTTTTTCCAGCCCCTGAAGTTGCTTAAAAATCCCATAATTGGCTTGGGTATGCTATTTATGAAAACTTGCGAGTTTGCTTTTGGCGGAGCCGGATATTTAATGAAAAAATTAAACTAGTATGGAAAATATTTTAGCCGAAAAACCCATTAAAATACTGCATGGCAGACTATTGGCTAGTGTAAATTTTGTATCTAATGAGGACCTAAGAGACAAGGATATTTTAGATATAGGTTGTGGCTATGGCTGGTGCGAATTAAATTTTTTAGAGCGAGGTGTAAAGAAGATATTAGCAACCGAAATATCCGAAAGTGATCTCCAAACAATTAAACAAAATGTGGAAAATTCCAGATTATCAGTAATTAAAGCCAGTGCTTGTGAATTGCCGTTTCCGAACGCTTCTTTTGATACGGTGGTTGCCTGGGAAGTGATTGAACATATTCCCAAAAATACCGAGTCAATAATGTTTAGGGAAATATTTCGTGTTTTAAAGCCGGCAGGAAATTTTTATCTGTCAACACCCTTTAATAATATTTTTACAAGCCTCCTGGATCCTGCCTGGTATTTTGGTCATCGGCATTATACTTTAAAAAAATTATATGACCTTGGTTTGAGCAAAAATTTTAAAGTGGTTGAATCAAGAGTTGTCGGAGCCCATTGGACATTGCTTTCAATTCTTAACCTATATTTTTCAAAATGGATACTCCGCAGAAAGAGAATTTTATGCAATTTTTTCGACAAGAAAGAAGATGTAGAATTTTCCAAAAAAGGATTTGCTACTATTTTTATTAAATTTAAAAAAATATGAAAAAATATTTGCAGAAATTATATAAAATTGCAGAGAAATCAAATTACGAAAATATCTATAGTTTGCTAGAAAAAAATATTGAAGCGAAGCTTTTGGATCTAGGCTGTGACGATGGAACCATCTCTTTAGAAATAGCCAAAACAATTGGAACAAAAAATATTTTTGGAGTTGAAATTGTAGATGAAAAAATACAGATCGCCAAGTCAAATGGCATGATTATAGAAAAAGCAGACTTAAACAACGTGCTTAATTTTGAAAGTAATTTTTTTGATGTTGTTGTCGCCAATCAGGTGATTGAACACCTTTATAATTCAGACGTATTTCTTGAAGAAATTTATCGAATATTAAAACCTGGTGGTTACGCAATTATCAGTACTGAAAATGGCAGCAGCTGGTGCAATATCTTGGCCAGTATCTTGGGCTGGCAAATTTTTTCACTTACAAATTTTTCAAGCAAAAAACGAGGTATTGGCAATCCCCTTGCCCTGCAAAAGAATTTTGTGCCCCAAAATTGCTCCTGGAATCATATTCGCATCTATAATTTTAGAGGCCTGAAGGAATATTTTGAATTATTTAATTTTAAAATAGATAAAATAAAAGGCGCTGGCTATTTTCCCCTACCCAACTTCATGGGCAATATAGATAAAGTCCGCTGTCATTTTATGACATTTAAAATACAAAAAATATGAAAAAATATAAACTTGGATTATTATTTGGAACCTTTGACCCGTTACATTTTGGTCATATCAGATTATTTAAGAGAGCAAAAGATTTGTGCGAAAAAATATTTGTTTGCGTAGATAGCGATGATCTTATTCGGTATGCAAAAAAAAGAGAACCATTTACAAGCTATGAGGACAGAGTGGAAGATGTTAAGGGAATAAAATATGTGGACTACATAGGTATGGAATCCGACACATTAACAAAGAGTGTCTGGATAAAAAAAATAAAACCAGATGTGCTTATTAAGGGTGATGATTGGCAGGGCAAGGGCTGGAGTGGAGAAAATTTAGGCGTTCCAGTTGTCTATCTACCTCATACACAAGAAATTAATTCGACTTATTTAAGAGATAATATAAATAATAAAAAATTGTAATGGTGAAAAACAACAATGGACAAAATTGACTACAAAAAAACTAGTGAATACTGGAACCAAAATCTGGAACAAAAGGGATTGGGTAAATTTTCTTCAGGTTACATAATACCAGTAGAGCTCGAGAGTGTTGCTTTATATAGATTCAATAAAGAATTGGATTTCTTAAATAAATTTGGCAAATTCGGGGGAAATTATCTAGATTTAGGATGCGGCGCTGGTAATTTGCTTTATGAATGGCACGACAATTTTGATCATCTTGTTGGAATAGATTTTTCCGATTCATTGATTCAAATCGCAAATAAACAAAATGAAAATTATAATAATGTAAAAATCTACAAGGATAGTGTGCTTAACTTTGAAAAATACGTCAGCGACAAAAAATTTAAGTTTATCTTCGTGGGCGGATGTTTTATGTATCTGGGTGATGAAGATATTTTAGATCTAATAACTAACATGTTCCAAAAATTGGAAAATGGGGGCGTATTAATATTTAGAGAACCGACGGCGACCAAAAAAAGAATCTACGAAAAAAATATTGGCATTCGCAGAACAATTGATGAATATAAAAATTTAATCTGTCTAGATAAAAATGGCTACATATTAAATTATTATCAGAATTATCCGGTTAACTATACCCATTTCATAGGTTTGTATTTAAAAATTTTTCCATTTTTAACGAATAAAATCAAATTTTTTAATAACATATTGGTTGAATTTATATTTTTATATTTGCCATTGACGCTTTACTCAAAAATAAAAAATAATATGGCTTTATATCACTTTTTTATTCTTACTAAAAGTAAGCTATGAAACAATCATACAAGGAAATATTACCCCACATAAGGCCGGCCAGCTTCTTGTCATACGCAGATAACAAATTTGCTGCATTTTTGGTTTATATATTTCAAGGCCTTCCCCTGACTGCAAATATAATTACTCTTATTTCTTTTTTGTTTGTTTTAATAGCCTCATTGTTTCTATTAGTGTTTGACAATAGAATTGTATTTATTTTGTTTTTAATAGTTGCATATACATTTGATAATGCCGATGGAATATGGGCCAGACTAAAAAATCAAACATCAGAATTTGGAGGGTTTTTTGATGGTTTTATGGATTCTGTAAAATATTTTGCCATAGATTTAACATTGATAATTTTCTATTTTGATAAAATACGGGGATACATCAGAGACCCGAAGGTCTTGGTATTATTCTTTTCGCTATATTTTATCTTTAGGGGGCTGTTTTACCTGAGTTATTTCCAAAAAAATATTTCAACTGAGAACAAAAGATTAAAAATTTTTGCCCCTGCTAACCCGGCCGAAAGATACATTATTGTTTTCCCGCTTGTTCTATTGAGAGCAGAATTCTTTATTCTCTATATTATCGGGTTCTTTTTGATGTACATTGTTAGTATCTTCAATTTTTTAATTCAAAGATTATATTATAAACCTAAAAATTAATTGTATGAAAAACGCCAGAGAATTTTTATCGTTACGACAAACTGCCTCCGGATTTAATGCCAGGCTGAAGTGTTTTGTAGACCAATACCTGAAATACAAAAAAACGCACCCCAACCCGGCAAAAATATTGGACATTGGCTGTGGAGCCAATTGCGTGCTCTCTAGGCACAAATTAGTGGAAGATAATTTTTATGGCTGTGATTTTTACGACAAAATCAATGTCCCCATAGACGATTATCGAAATATAAATCTTAATGAGGAAAAACTGACCGATAAATATAGGGCTGAAAAATTTGATGTTATTTTTTGCGGAGAAGTAATCGAACATTTGTTTAGCCCGGACAGCCTACTTGATGAAATAAAAAGTTTAATGCATGAAAATAGTATTTTGATTTTATCAACGCCAAACCTGGCTTATTTGCCGAATAGAATAATGTTGCTTTTCGGCATTTCACCATTATTTGTAGAAAATTCATCTGAAATAAAACTGGGAAGAAAATTTAAATTTCTGGGACAGCATAATAAAACGGAGGGGCATATCCGAGTTTTTACCTATGGCGCATTAAAAGATTTATTTGGAAAAACTGGTTTTAAAATAATTAAAATTAAATCAATCCCAGTTTGGGATAATATTATTGATAGAATCATTTGCCTTTTCTCAAGGAGCTTATCGGCTAACAATATTTTTGTCTTAAAAAAATAGGCTATGAAAATTTTTTTCAAAAATTATAAATATTTATTTTTAACATTATTAATCTCG
>CAIXNZ010000120.1 GCA_903920975.1 Candidatus Falkowiibacteriota bacterium
ATGGTTTTTTTAATAATTTTTTCATAACTTTTTACTAAATATTAATATTCTTCCCGCTCTGTTTAGAAATTAGAAATTGCGCTAGTCTTGCTAGCTGCCAGGCGCTACCTGATAATAATCCAGCAAAAACTTCGCCATATCGCCAAATAAAGGTGCGGCGCTTTCTTCAGCCCAAGCGACATTCTTGGGTTTGTCGATTTTAACCAACATCACGAATTTAGGATCTTCGGCTGGTGCAAAACCGGCAAAAGAGCCGATATTCGCATATTTGTCATAGCCGCCAGTCGAGAGCGGTATTTGGGCTGTACCAGTTTTACCGGCTACTCGGTAGCCTTTTACTGCCGCGGCCTTTCCATGACCACGCTCAACAACCGAGATCATCATTTGCGTTATTTTTTCCGCAGCCGATGGAGAAATTACTTGCCGGACGATTTTTGTCTTATGGGAAATTTTATTATCATCGTTCCCAATCTCTGCCATCACGTGCGGCTGGACTAATTTGCCGCCATTAGCAATCGCGCCGGCAGCCGCTAACATTTGAATCGGGGTCACGGCAATCCCCTGGCCAAATGCCATTGTCGCCAAATCTATCTCTAAAGCTTCATTCATTTTTTTTACTTCCCCGCTTGCCTCGCCATCTAGATCAATTCCGGTCGGGACGCCAAAGCCAAAATCATTAATATATTTATAAAACAAGTTCCGGCCTAAAAGATTGGAGACCCAGACTAAGGCAATGTTGTCAGAATTCTCCAGAGCTTGAGTCATTGTTTCTTTGCCATAAGCTGATTTGATGGAATTCCAAATAGTGTGATCGCCGATCGTAACGCTTGCTCCAAAATTACCTTCTGTTTCCGGCTGGATTTTGCCGGAATCAAGCGCTGCCGCCATAGTTACTATTTTAAAAACCGATCCCGGCTCATAGGCCTTAGCCACCACTGGATTATTAAAAATATCATAATTAGTTTCTTTTTCATAATTTCCGGGATCATAAGTCGGATAGCTGGCCATTGCCAAAATGTCGCCGGTCTTCGGATCCATTACAATAAGCGCACCGGACTCAGCCCCCTGTTTCTCAACGGTAGCTTTAAGTTTTTGCTCCGCCATAAATTGCACCGTATGATCAATGGTCAGAGTAACATCCTTGCCATCTTCGGGAGCGAGCATATTTCTTTCGCCCACCGTAATCGGTCTGCCCATGATATCACTTTCCGTAAAAAGCCTGCCCTCCTGCCCCGCCAGCTCAGTATTATAAAAACCCTCAACACCATATCTACCCACACCCTCGGCGTCCACAAAACCCAATAAATGAGCGGCCATATAACCTTCCGGATGGTCGCGCCAATATTCCGGAAAGACATAGACACCTTCAAGATTGTTATCCTTGGCAATATTTTTAATTTTTTCCGCATCATCGTGGGATAATTTCTTGGCTACTGGCGGCATATAATAAGGCCCCGAGGCCTGAATCTCGTTTACCAATTCCGAAGCTGTCTTTCCGATCATCGGCGCAAGATGATTTGCCAGAGCGATTATATCATTTACCTGATTTGGGACAACCATGACCTGATATAAAGTGTTGTTCGTGGCAATCGGATAATTTTGCTTCTCGTATAAATCTTGAAAATATACTTTACCGCGTTGGGCTGGAATTGTCTGCTTTACTACATGCTGGCTTTCGGCCTGAGCCTGGTAATAGCCGTGTTGGATTATTTGTTTTTGAAACAACCTTAAAATCAGCACCACCATAAAAACCATTATTAGCAATACTAATAATGAAATTCTGCTTCGCTGATAAACTTGCTCGGCTATTTTATTCATAAATACCCTAAAATAGAGGCTTTACCCTCCTGCTTTTATTTTAACATTTCTTTATTTAATATTGAAGTTTATTGGTGCTGAATCGAAAGGGGCATAGTATTCGACACTATGCCATATTTTTTTAATCTGCAATCCGTTATTTTTTTGATGAAGCTAAATTTCCAAAGCTTGATAGGTATTCGACTTTACTAACTTGTTGCATCCCTAAATCTTTGGCTTTTGCCTGAATCATCGAGACAGCCTGGAGTCTTGCCGCTTCTACCTGAAGTCTCTCATTTTCTGCTTGCAGTTCTTTTTTCGTTGTCTCTAAATCTCTAATCTTATAACCTTTAGTAGAAATCTGATTGGATTGGGCTAAATAAAACAAAGAAAGTAATGAAAATAATATTACCGTAATAAAACCCAATGACACGGGGCCAAATTTGACTTTTTTGCTAACAACTCTTGATTTTACTCTTCTCGCCTTGTTCCTTCTAAAGGTAATAAATGCTGCACTCATTTTTGCCCTCTTTCTAAAATAGTCTTGGTTTATTAGAGATTTTAAATTATTCCCTACCTACTTATTACTATTTACCAATTACAACTTTTCAATCACCCTCATCTTTGCCGACCGGGACTGAGGATTAGCCCGCTTTTCCTGATATTCTGGAACAATCGGCTTTTTTGTTAATATTTTTACTATTCCCCGCTCTTCTGCTTGCCGGAAAGCCTGTTTTATTATCCTGTCTTCGCCTGAATGAAATGAGATTACGATAATCCTCCCCTGAGGACAAAGCATCTTCATCGCTTCCGGTATGGCTTCCTTGATGTTTTCTAGCTCAAAATTTGCGGCAATCCTCAAGGCCTGAAAAACTTTTGTGGCTGGATGAATCCGGCCGCGTTTGCCATGAACTGCCCGTAAAATAACATCCGCCAAATCATCAGTTGTTAAAATCTTTTTCTGCCGCCTTCGTTCAATTATTGCTTTGACTATCGGCCTTGCCCGCCATTCATCGGATTCCCGAAATAGTTTTTCTAAGCTCTCATGTGACCAGGTGTTTACAATTTTATAAGCTGGCAGATCTGAGAATTTGGGGTTAAACCGCATATCAAGGGGAGCCGAACGTAAAAAAGAAAAGCCTTTGCTGCTTTCCTTTATTTGATAAAGATTCGTCCCCAGGTCAAATAAAATTCCGTCCACACATTTACAACCGAAACGACGAGTGATTTTCTCAATATTAGCGAAGTTATCGCAAATAACCCTAAATTGATTTTTGAATCGAATAAATTTATCTTTTGTTTCATTGGCTACCTCTGGATCTAATTCAATGCCTATTAATTCTCCCCCTTTATCTATTCTTTCTAAAATTTTCTCCGCATGTCCGCCAAAACCGCAAGTCGCATCTATATAAACCCCGTCACTCTTAATATTTAAATATTCAATAACCTCATTTAACAATACTGGAATATGCTTCATAATTATCAATTTTCAATAAATGAATTAATTAATTTTTGAAACATTGAATCATTGTATAATTCAATGAGAATTGAGAATTGTTACTTGAAAATTTAATTAATGTTCTTCTACCTGACAACCAGACTAATTAATTAGGAGGTGAACAAATTTTTTGCGATCCCGAGTTTGCGGGATCGGTTTTTTGGTTTGAAAACAACTTTGCTTTTTTAATTTTTGTTTTAAAAAAGCTGGTTGTCAGATAGAAGAAGGCAAAACTAAGGCTTAAAATTTTCAGTTTTCAAT
>CAIXNZ010000121.1 GCA_903920975.1 Candidatus Falkowiibacteriota bacterium
AAGACCGAATCTGGACAAAATCAATATTCTATGCTATACTACTAAATAATAAAATAACCATAAAAATATGGATTTTACATTCAAAAGACAAGAGGAAAAAATATGCCGCGCTTGCGGTCAAATGGGCGGAAAGCATTCAACTAGCTGTCCAGAATACCCCAAGACTCTCATAAAAGAAATGGATAATTTTGTATTTACACATGGCCATCAGTTGCTGGAGTCAGGAAAAAAATTAGATGCCATGCTTGATAAAAATATGGAAAAATGGTCATGCATTCCCGTTGAAATGCGTCTTGCCGCGTTGGACAAAATGAGACAGGAAAGAGAAAAAAGAATAGAAAGTTTTTCCAGACCCCCGCAAGATTTGGTAAATGAAGTTAAAATTATTAAGGCAATTATTGATAAGTTTCATCCAATGGGCTAAATAAAATTTTAATATTGAAATAGAAAAGGGGTTCGGTTACCGAGCCTCTTTTTGTTGCGAATTAATTTTTCACATCGTTATTGGGCTCATGTATATTGAGCCATTTTGTAATGTGATAATGTAAATAATACCCGGCGATAGGTCTGATAATATGATATGCATACCAAGCAATCACTATCCCGATGAAAATCAGCACCATACAGCCAACAGTAGAAATACCCTTCCAATAATCCATCTGACAAGCCCTCCTTATTAATTTTTTACCATTTAAAAAAATTTTATCATACAAAAACATTTTTGTCAAAGTAAAAACCCCGCGCATTTTAGCACGGGGCTTTGTGAAATTTATATTATCTTTCGCTGCCGAATCAAGGAATTGGAGTCAGAGTTATATTAACAATCATAACGGATGAGCCCCAATCTCCGGAAAAAATCTGAAATTTCATATTTGCAAGTGTTTGGCCTGCGCCCAGATCAAATGAAATTGAATCTTCACCATCGCTGTTACAATCAAACACATATTGCGGAACTCCACCATCGGCGTAGACCGCAAGATAGGGCTTATTGTAGCAACTGCTGGCTCTGCCCCGATATTTGAAAAAAATAGTTATGTGAGCGGGGACTGTAAGCGGTATATTCAGGCAGGTAAACACCTCGCTGGCTGATGCATCAAGATAAGCGGCACCATCAACATTTTTACTACACAGGGCGTTAGACAAACAAGGAAAGCCCGGTGTTTTGCTAACGCACATTTCATAAGCAGGAAATATGGTTGTTGACGAAGCAGGTTCACTATAGTCGGAATCTCCTCCGGCATTAAATGCGCGTATCCTGTACCAATAGAGGGTGCCTGGCTCCAGACCCTGATCATCAAACTCAGTGATACCCTTTCCTGTTTGGCCAACTTGCTGATAGGATAGCTGATCGTGGATGCTTCGTTCAATTTTAAAGCCATCAGAGTCTCCAGGCCAAGCATCGGTCCATGTTATCTTTATTTCGGTTAGAGATATTGGCGAAGCTGCCAGATACATGGGGGGCTGTGGTTTAGTGGTGGCCGAAACCGGTTCACAATAATCAGAGGTACCGTTTTCATCATAGGCAGCGACACGATACCAATAAGTCGTGCCTAATTCAATACTTATATTATCTACATATTCAGTGCCTCCGGCATTGCCAATTCCCGAATAATTTGTCTGGTCTTGGTAGCTCCTTTGGATTACAAATCCATTCGCATTATCGGACTCGGTCCAAGATATTCTTATCTTTTGACCAGAGTCATTGTATTCCACATTAGCACTCTGACAAGTTGGGGCTCGTGGCGGCTTGTCCTCCTCTTTTTTCTTTCCTTCCGTGCATGAAAGCGAGAGAAAAAGGACTCCCAAAAACAGCCCAAAAATACAGACACCCTTAATCAAATTTTTGACATGATTCCCTCCTTTTTTTGAGGTGTTGGGGTTAAGCCTTGGTTTATATTATAAAGAACGCCTAATAACCTAACCCTAGTAAATCTATACGCAAAAGTCAAGCGGAAAAAAATAAAAACCTCGCATCAATTGACACGAGGTTTTGAGAATTTTTTTTGATATTTTACTCCCAGCTAATTTTGAGAGTGAGAACCGTGAGCTTTTGCATATGACTCAGACCCTCTTCTTGACAGATAACCTTCACATTTTTGCCTTCGCTGGCTTCAGCTAATCTCTTTAGAAAACCGCGGGACATTGGCACAAAGCATTCTGGCATGGGAATGCCATTGGGATGCTTAATTCTGAAAATGCCCCCATTATCCTTGGTTTCGAATTCTGCAGTGCCAAAGGTGTACCAGGCTGACCCATAAAGTGAGGCAATCTTGGCAAGTAGTTCGGCTGGGTCGCTAATTTGCAAAGGTCCCTTATAGACCCTTAAGATAGTTTCTGCCAAAATACCGTAGCCAAATTGACTGGCATTTTCCGGCTGACTTTTCCCCACCACTTTAAAAACAGCCATACCCATTCTTTCCCACAGCGCTGCATCATAATAATTAGAGGAGAGGATACCTTGCTTTTGAATTAGATCCAAATCATTTTGCGTCAAATCTGTCTGGCTAACCCAGTCAATCTCTTTCATGCTTTTGATAATCATGGCTAAGGCAACTAGCATAGCTCCCTTGGCCTTACGTTCTTTCTCCATTTTTTCATCTCCTTTTTGCCTAGGGTTTACATGGGTTATACCTTATTACAAAGAACAATATATGAAAAAAATTTAGCAAAATATTAGCATTTTGTCAATTCACCTGCTAAACCAAAGTTTTCCGCTTTAATTATCTTAACTTTAACAAATTTGCCTAATAAATTTTTATTTGATTCAAATTTTACTACTTTGTAAGTTCTGGTTTTGCCAATCCAATCCCCCTTTCTGC
>CAIXNZ010000122.1 GCA_903920975.1 Candidatus Falkowiibacteriota bacterium
CTAATTTTTGTTTATTAATTATTTTATTTAACCAAAAAATAACAAAACTTTTCAAGTTTTGACTCAAATCTAAAAACAATTTGATTATGGAGTTCACGAAACTTAGAATTTAAAAATTATATATGAGTACTAAAGATTAAAAGAGAACATTGATAAAAGCAGTTGCCAAAAAAGCAATAGCTAAGATTATAGTAGCGATAAAAATTATTTTTTCCAAACCTCTTTTTGTGCGATAAACATTGCCCTCGCCGCCAAAAGCCGAAGACAGGCCCGTGCCGCGCTGTTGCAATAAAATGGCAATAACCATTAAAATCGCCAGAATAATTTGAAGAATACCTAGGATCATAAGAGTAATTATATTTAAACTTGTAATCAGTATATCAGAAGTTCATATTATCGTCAATCTTTTAGCTCTCCAGATACTTATAAATATGTTATAATAGACTTATATGGCAGATGAAAAAAAACAAAAGAAATGGCATCAAAAGTGGTGGGGGATTATTTTTTTAATAATCTGCGGTTTGGCCGTAATTTACCTGGGATTATTAGTTTATAAGACAGTTTTTATAATTGATAGCCAAAATCAGATTAAATATCAAAATTTAAACTTTTTTAGCCAATCACCGTCTATAAATATCAGAGATTTTGTGGAAAAAAAGGACGCGCCGTTTTTGGGGGATGAGAAAGCCAATATAGTAATAGTGGAATTTGGCGATTTTCAATGTCCCTATTGCCAGACTGAAGCGCCGATAATTAGACAGCTAGCCGCGGATAATAAAGATATAAAAATTATTTTTAGAAATTTTCCAAACCCGGTAAATCATGCTCTGGCTTTGGGAGCTGCACTGGCGGCTCAGTGCGCTTTTGAACAAAATAAATTTTGGGAATACCATGATCAGCTTTTTATCAATCAAAATGATTTGAGTGACGCGAATTTGAAAAGCCTGGCCCAGAATTTGGGGTTGCAGGCAGAGCAGTTTAATACGTGTTTGGATAGCAGTAAATATTTTTCCGCGATTCAGACTGATATGCAAGACGGCTTAACTTTAAATATTACTGCGACACCAACTTTTTATATAAATGGTACAAAAGCAACGGGCACTATTTCACTTGATGCGTTTGAAACGATTATTGAGAAAATAAGACAGAGTCAAAAATAATTTATGACTGAGATAAGAATTCATGGCCGCGGCGGTCAAGGCAATGTTAAATTGGCAGAAATAATTGCCATCGCCGCCTTTGAAGATGGGAAGTCGCCGCAGGCCTTTCCTTTTTTTGGCGTGGAAAGACGAGGAGCGCCAGTCACTGCCTTTGTGAAAATAGATTCAAAATTTATCAGAAGCAGAGAACAGGTTTATAATCCTGATTATGTTATTATTCAAGACCCCTCAATTTTGGCAGTAGAAAATGTTTTTAGCGGCTGCAAAAAAAATTCCGTGGTAATTATTAATTCTGATAAAAGCCCAAAAAATCTTTGTCCCGGCGTGAGTTATAAAGTTATTTGCGTGCCAGCCAATGAAATTGTTTTAAAAGTTATTGGCAAGCCCATTACCAACACAACTATGCTTGGCGCTTTTGCGGCATTTTATAAACTTTCCAAAAAAAGTTTGGAAAAGGCGATTAAAATTAATTTAGGCGAGAGATTAGATAAAGAAATTATTGATAAAAACATCAAGGCCATGAATGAAGCATATAATTGGGTAAGTAAAAATTATAAATTATGATTAGCCAGCGAAATTACAAAATTTTTACGAAATTACAAAAATATGGAGGATAAAATTATACATAAGGAATTAAGTTATCAAGTAGTTGGCGTATTATTTGAAGTTTTTGAAACATTGGGATATGGGTATAAAGAAAGTTATTATCAGAAAGCGATTGAGCGCGGATTAAAAATTAAAAATATTCCTTTCAAGAGCCAGGTACCGTTTAAGCTTACTTACAAGGGACAAATTATTGGTAGAGTTTTCCTGGATTTCCTAATTGATAATAAAATAGTATTAGAAATAAAAAAGGGTAACTACTACGGTAGAAAAAATATTGAGCAGATATTGAATTATTTGAAAATGACTGGGCTTAAACTGGCTATATTGGCGAATTTTACGCCAAACGGAGTCAAATTTTTACGCATTTTAAATTCTAATAAATTTAATAAACCCCAAGAATATAAAATTACAATTACTAAAAAATTATTTCGTTTGTAGTTTTGTAAATATTTTGTAAATTTGTAGGGTTTTTAACTAACCATAATAATCAAACATGAAATATCAATTAGAGGTACAACCTGGCACAACCATTAAAAATAAAACCGGGGGTTGGAGAGTGGCCAAACCCGTGGTTGACCATGAAATTTGCATTGGCTGTGATATGTGCAGAAAAATTTGTCCTGAGGGCGTTTGCTTTCCAACTGGCGAAAAAAACAGCAAGGGCCGAATTTTTTATGACCGTGATTTGGATTTTTGCAAAGGTTGCGGTCTGTGCGCTAAAGAATGTCCGGTGACTGCCATTAAAATGGTAGATGATTTTAAATAGATTAGAACATAGAATTAAGAATATAGAACATAGAATTATGAAGTTAAATAGTAACAGACAATTTTTAGAAGGTTCGCATGCAGTGGCTGAAATAATCAAATTAATTAAGCCGGCTGTGGTAGCGGCTTATCCAATTACACCGCAGACACATATTGTTGAGGATTTGGCCAAAATAAAAGCCAGCGGAGCAGGCGATTTTGAATATATTAATACAGAGTCAGAATTTGCCGCGGCTTCCGTGCTTTTGGGTGCGAGCGCGACTGGCGTGCGCACATATACGGCAACATGCTCACAAGGACTTCTTTTAATGACTGAAGTTTTATTTTGCATTGCCGGTTTAAGATTGCCCGTTGTGATCACTTGCGCAAATCGATCCGTGTCAGCGCCCATTAATATTTGGAATGATCAACAGGATGCGGTGACAATCCGCGATGCGGGCTGGCTCATGCTTTATGCCGAGACAAATCAGGAAGCTGTTGATTTACATTTGTTGGCTTATAGATTAGCCGAAACATTGAGATTACCAGTCATGGTTAATATGGATGGTTTTGTTTTGACGCATACTTATGAACCGTTAATCATGCCCACGCAAGAACATGTGAATAAATTTTTGCCTGCTTATAAAGCCGAAGTCGGAACTTTTTTGGATGTGAAAAACCCAGTGACAATTGGCGCCTTGGCCTATCCTGATAGTTATATGGAAATAAGGAAACAACTGGCTGATGATATTTATTCCAGTTCTGATCTGATTAAAAAATATAATACGGAATTTAAAAAAGTTTTTGGCCGAAGCATCGGCGATAATGGCATTGTTGAAGAATATAAAACCAAGGATGCTGAAGTTGTTTTGGTGGCCATGGGTTCTGTTTGTGGCACGATCAAAGAAGTAGTTGATGAGTTGCGCGAAAGAAAACAAAAAGTCGGACTTTTGAAAATTATTTCATTCAGACCATTTGTTGATGATGAGATTGTTAAAAGTTTAGGCAAAGCAAAGTATATTGCTGTGGTTGATAAATCAATTTCATTGGGGAGCGAGGGAATTTTGGCTACGGAAATAAAACGCGCGGCCTATAATCGACTCAAAGTAAAAATTCAGAGCTTTGTGGTTGGTCTAGGCGGCCACGACGTGACCAAAGAAATGATTGAGCAGATTGTTTTTGATATTAAAAAAGATAAAACATCTGGAATTCATTTCGTGGGATGTTCTTGATTTAATTTTAAATTTTTAATTAGTAATTTTTAGTCAATTTTTAATAATAAATTTGTAATTAAAAATTCGTTCATTGATTAAAAATTATAAATTTTTCATTAATCATTCAAGAGATAAAATCTTTAGTAGATATTATGCAAGAAAAATACAAAAATCCATTTGAGCATCTAATCGCCCCCGGTCATACCGCTTGTCCTGGTTGTGGTCAGCTCATGTCAGCGCGTTTAGTCTTGGATACTTGTGGACCAAATACAATAATTGCTAACGCGACTGGATGCCTTGAAGTTACGACCACAAAATATCCAACCTCGTCCTGGAAAGTTCCCTGGGTTCATTCTTTATTTGAAAATCCTTCAGCCTTGGCCTCGGGAATTTTGGCGGCTTTAAAGCAAAAAGGTTTAGATAAAGAAACAAATGTTGTGGCCTTTGGCGGTGATGGTTCTACTTTTGATATTGGTTTTGGCTTGATCTCGGGTATGTGGGAAAGAAAAGAAAATATTTTGTATATCTGTTATAACACCGAGGTTTATTCCAACACTGGTTATCAGGCCTCTGGCGCAACTCCATTTGATGCGAATACTACTACTACGCCTCCAGAAAAAAAATCAATGGGTAATAATTTTTTGCGCAAGAATATGGCCGAGTTAGCCATTGCTTCAGGCTGTATCTATGTAGCGCAGACAACCTGTGGCTATCCCAACGACATTATTAATAAGGTTAAAAAGGCGTTGACTTTTACTGGGCCAAAATATATTGAGATTTTAACAACTTGCGTACCAGGCTGGGGAACAGAGAGTGAAATGACGGTGCAGCTTGGCAAATTGGCGCACAAGACTGGTATTTATCCGATCTTTGAATATTATGATGGCGAATATAAAGCCATGAAAATTCCCGCCCCAGCCTTGAAAGTTGAAGAATATTTAAAATATCATAAGAGATTTAAGCATCTTTTCAAGGATGAAAAAGGCAAAGAGGCAATCGCCGAGATTCAAAAACTGGCTGATAAAAATATTGAGAAATATAATTTAAGTTAATTTTTTAAAAAATTAAAAGCCCCCGCGTCGCTGGGGTTTTTATTGTTGACAAATTTATATATTTTTGGTAAGGTGATCTATCGAACTTTAAAAGAAAGGAGGAATATAGATGGCCAGAAGAAGAATGGAATATTTTCATAAGCATGGTCCCGAAAGACAGGAAGCCCAGGAATTTGCCAAAAAGGTTTTTGGTCTTATGGACCGGTTGCACATTTCATACCAGCAAATGTCAGCGGAAAGCGGATTAACACGGTTACAGCTGTATACTTGCAGGACGCGCTGGGTAAGCAAGAGCAAGGTCAAATACGAGTACATGTTCATCAGTATCGCCAATAAGTTGGTGGACTTCTGGAACAAACATTTAATTGACAGAAACGGAGCCAAATTAATTACTCCACCAGTCGCTTCAACTCCTGATGTTAGCAGACAGCTTTTGCTCATTCTCTTGAAAAAAGTAGGCATCTACAAAGCCAGAGAACTTCTGGCTGAACGCGGTAAAGCAGAAATACTTGATAATTACATCGTTGATTTACCACCCGATGAGTTGGCAGATCTAATCTAAGCCAAAGACAAAGCCCCACGCAAAAACGCGGGGCTTTTTTATTATTACTGCCCTTCACCCATTCTCGCTTGACTGGATTATTAGGCGATGATACAATGTCCGTAATGTATATCTACTCAATAAATTAAAATAAAAATCAATGGCCAAGCAAGACAAAATTATTATCAAGGGCGCAAGAGTGCATAATCTCAAAGATGTTAATGTAGAAATCCCCAAAAATAAATTTGTGGTCATAACCGGACTTTCCGGTTCTGGCAAATCATCACTTGCTTTTGATACTATTTTTGCCGAAGGCCAAAGGCAATATTTAGAAAGTTTGTCTTCATATGCCCGACAATTTATTGGCTTAATGGATAAGCCGGATGTTGATCAGATTGAAGGTATTTCACCGGTTATTGCCATTGACCAAAAGACAACTTCTTCCAACCCGCGTTCAACCGTGGGTACTATTACGGAGATCTATGATTATCTCCGTCTTTTATTTGCCAGAATCGGCCATGTGCACTGTCCAACCTGCGGTTCAGAAATAAAAAAGATGAGCATCAAGCAAATTATTGAAAAGATTTTAGAACTGCCGCCGCAAACAAGAATCGCTGTTTTGGCGCCGATTGTCATTGGTCAAAAAGGCAAACTGGATCATTTAGTTAAAAAAATGAAAAAGGCCAATTTTTTCCAATTACGCTTGGACGGCAAACTATATAATATGATGGAAATTGAAAAAACATTGATTGATGAAAATAAAGAGCATGATTTGGATGTTTTGATTGATCATTTATTTGTGGAAAAAGTTAATATGGAAAAAATTACTCATGCGCCGATTTATTTTGCTATAAAAAAAGCTTTGGATTTATCAAATGGCATGATTAAAATTTGGAGAAAAGATAATAATACTGAATATTTGTTTTCGCAACATCTGCACTGTTCCAAATGCGATTTAAATCTGCCAGAACTTGATATTCGCAGTTTTTCTTTTAATTCACCGCACGGCGCTTGTCCCAAATGCACTGGCTTGGGAGTCAACCTGGAAGTTGATCCGGAACTGGTTATTTTTAATCCGCGCCTAACCATTGAAGAGGGAGCCATAAAAGTTTGGACCCGCTTAACTTCCAATCAGCCATTGATGCACAAAATTTTAGCCGCGGTGGCCAAAACTCACAAAATTCCTTTAGACAAAGCAGTTGAGAAAATGAGAAAGGAAGATGTTAAAACTATTTTATATGGTACGGGTAGTGAGCAATTGGATGTGGATGGTAAGAAGTATGAGTTTGAAGGCATTATCCCTTTTTTAGAAAAGAAATATAAGGAAACAGACTCTGATTATGTGCGCACGGAAATCGGCGATTACATGCGCGAAGTGCTTTGCCCGGTTTGCAAAGGCAAGAGACTAAAGCCAGAAAGTCTGGCCGTAACAATTTTGGATAAAAATATTTCTGATTTTGTGGATTTAAGCTTGGAAAATTTAGCCGTACTTTTTGTGGAGATTGATAAAAAATCAAAAAATGGCAAAGGCCTGACTGAAAATGAATATAAAATTGCCAGGCAAGTTTTAAAAGAGGTGATTAGGCGTTTGGATTTTTTAAACCATGTTTCCCTGGATTATTTAACGCTGGATAGAAGCGTGACATCTTTGGCTGGCGGTGAAGTTCAGCGTATTCGTTTGGCCAAACAGATTTCTTCTTCACTGACTGAAATTATTTATATTTTGGATGAGCCTTCAATCGGTTTGCATCCGCGCGATAATGCGCGTCTGATTGAGAGTTTGAAAAAATTGCGCGACATGGGTAACACGGTAATCGTCGTGGAACACGATCAGGCGATTATGGAAGAAGCGGATCTGGTGATTGATATGGGCCCTGGCGCAGGCGAATATGGAGGCCAGGTCGTTGATATTGGCACTTTGGATAAAATTAAAAAGAATAAAGAATCTTTGACCGGTTTATATTTATCCGGAAAATATAAAATTGAAGCGCGCAAAAATTATCGCAAAGGCAATGGCAAATTTGTGACTGTCAAGGGCGCCACTGCCAATAATTTGAAAAATTTGGATGCAAAATTTCCATTGGGTAAATTTATTGCAGTCTCTGGCGTGTCTGGTTCCGGCAAGTCCAGTTTGATTATTGATATTTTATCGCGCTCATTGGCCAAACATTTTTTCCGTGCCAAAGAACAACCGGCTGAACATAAAGAAATCGTGGGCATAAGTAATTTGGATAAAGTTGTGACAGTTGATCAGTCGCCGATTGGCAGAACTCCGCGTTCAAATCCGGCAACTTACACTGGAGTCTTCACTTACATTCGCGATTTATTTACCCAGGTGCCAGAAGCCAAGATGCGCGGCTTTGATGCCGGTAAATTCAGTTTTAATGTGGTTGGCGGCCGATGCGAAACTTGCAGTGGCGAGGGTTTGATGCGCATTGAAATGCAATTTTTGCCTGACGTTTATGTGGAGTGCGAAGAATGCCATGGCAAGCGTTACGACAAAGAAGCATTGGAAATTTATTATAAAGGTAAAAATATTGCTGATGTTTTAGACATGACCATTGACGAAGCCAAAAGATTTTTTGCCGACATTCCGATTATTGCCGAAAAATTAATGATTTTATATGATGTGGGCCTGGGTTATTTAAAATTGGGTCAGCCAGCCACCACACTTTCCGGTGGTGAAGCGCAAAGAGTTAAATTGGCAACTGAACTTTCACGCCGAGCCACTGGCATGACATTATATATTTTGGATGAACCAACAACTGGTTTGCATTTTGATGACATCAACCGTTTGCTTGGTGTTTTGCAGAAATTGGTTGATAAAGGAAATACAGTTTTGGTGATTGAACATAATCTTGATGTGATTAAGTGCGCTGATTGGGTGATTGATATGGGGCCAGAAGGCGGGGATAAGGGCGGTAAAATTGTAGCTCAAGGCACGCCAAAAGATATTACAAAAGTTAAATCAAGTTATACGGGACAATTTTTGAAGAAATTAGTGAAATAAAAATCAGCATTGCATAACCGTAGGGGCGGGTCGCGACCCGCCCCTACGTAAAATTGATGAAATTTTAAACAATGTTGATTTTTTTATTATTATAATTTTTAGCTAAAATTAGCAATGATTGTTAATGATTATATTGACAAAATCGTAAAAATATGCTATTATTAGGGCATAATGACAGGCCTTATGTCAGTGCAAATTGCGCTGATGAGAGGTAGTCCCTTGAAGCCAGATTATCTGGCAGGGAGGAAAAGAAAATGTCCAGAAAGGCAAAGAGAAACGAATTTGTCAGTTCGCTTGGAATCATCTTTGAAATCATCAAAAAAATCAGCGATGCTATTAAAGCGCAAGGCGGAAATGACGAAGACTTTCGTCGGGTTCTATCTGAAGTTGGTCTAGCCGAGAAAATCGCTGAAGTTATTATGGCTTGCACCTACAAAGTGGTCGTGAATTACAATAAGTCGCTTGCCGAAATGATTGTATCCGGCAAATATGGGTATGTCGCAGATGAAATCAGCGAAGGGAAATTTCCTATTCAGGATGCTGGCAGTCACGAAGTTAATCTCGTCTTGGTTAATCTAGACAAAATTGCTTCAACTACAATGGTATTGGAACATCTTGATAAAATGGGATTAAAACCGGCGAGCATTGAGCATCTATTGGTTTTTGGTGCGACTTATCCAGAAATTCAAGAAAAATTTAAGATTATCTTGCTTAGTTCTCTCTTCTCTTCTGATCATCGTCTTCGCGCCTGTCCATATCTGCATCATGGAGGCGGTAAACGCAATCTCGGCTGTGATTGGCGTGAGGATAATGGCCTCCCCAATTCTGTATGGGGCGAGTGGTGCCGCTTCCTAGCCGTTCGCAAATAGTACTTTTTCAAAAACAAAGCCCCGTTTGGTTTTACCAGGCGGGCTTTTCTTTTTGATAATAAAAAATCGCTCGATAAATTAGAGTAAAAAAGTAGAGACCCCGCGTCGCGGGGTCTCTACAAATACGAAAATTTATTTTGAGCGATTTTTATTTTGTCTTTTTTTCGGAAGTTGATTTTAAGCGTTTTTTGTAGTCCCGAGCAAAATAGAGTTTGGAGCGGACAACGATTTTGGTATCAACCAGTTCTATTTTATCAATCAATGGAGAATGTATGGGGAGTATTCTTTCCACGCCAATGCCCTCGCTGATTTTGCGAACAGTTATGGTGGCTGATGGGCCAATACCGTGCTTTTTGGCGATAACCAGGCCTTCATAAACCTGGATTCTTTCTTTTTCCTCACCCTTGGTATTTATATCCTTAATTTTCAGGTGAATACGCACAACCATACCAGGCTTGACTTGGTCTGGAGTAAGTAGTTGCTTATCTGTTTTTTTTGCTGTTGCCATATGGGTACTGAACCACGAAAATTTGCACCAAAATGCACGAAAATTAAAATAACACTTTCGTGCTATTTCGTGATTATAATTTAGTGTTTAAGATTTCAATAAATCTAGTTTAGCTTAATTTAATATTTTCGTCAAGATTTAGCTATTTATTAAGGAATTTTTTAATCGCTATAAGGGTTTTTTGAATAGCTTGCGCTTTGGTCATCTTTGAAGTGTTGATGACAAGATCGTATTGATTCTCCCTGGTATGGTCAAGATTATAATATTTTTTGTATCTGGCTTTATCGCTGGTAATACGGCTTTTTAGGTCCTTAATTAAGGCGCTGATAGATTCAAATTCGCCTTCATTGCGCAAAGCTCTGCCCTTGGTATCTTTTTGCAACTGATTCCAGATGCGACGGGCTCCTTCTCGCAAATCAACCTTGATATAGATTTTGAATGATTCCGGAATAAAATAAAATTGAGTGCGACCCTCTACCAGCACAATTTTTTTCTTAGCTATTTGTCTGGCTTCGGCAGCGACTTTCTTATCAACATCAACATCTGTTTCGGGATGGGTGAGCGCATAATCATTAAGCTGGGCTAGGGTCATGTCCTTAGCCTTGGCCATTTGTCGCCTGATTTGTCCGACATAAATTCTTTGGGCTCTCAATTTTTTGGCGATTTCTTTGGCAATGGTACTTTTACCGCTGCCAGGTGTTCCGGAAATAGTGATAATTTTGTTTTTTGTTGTCATGGTGAGGTTCTCGAACCATGACCGTCACCCTTCAGTTCGACTGCGCTCACTGTAAACTCTAGCCTATGTCCTGAGCTTTGCCGAAGGATCAGGGTGACAATCATGTATTTATTTTATTTGTTTTAAGATTTTGCTTAATTTAAGCGGTAGCTTTGATTCAAAGTCCAAGTATTTGCCGTCCAAATTTTTAAAGCCCAATTTAGTGGAATGTAAAAAGGGCCTGTCTAGTTCAATATTGGCTTTAACTTTTTTTTGCTGATAAAGTTTGTCGCCGACAATGGGGTGATTAATAAAGTTAAAATGGGTTCTGATCTGGTGAGTGCGGCCGGTTTCAATCTGAACTTCCAATAAAGCAAAATTTTGGAATTGTTTAATGACCGTATATTTAGTGATAGCTTCCTTGCCACCTTGTTCTTTTGATTTAACCAGCATTTTGCCTTTGGTTTTAGAGCGTTCTAACGGTAAGTCTATAATGCCTTCAGAGCGTTCCATGGGACTATGCACTAAAGCGGTATAAATTTTTTTTATTTTGCGGTCTTGGAATTGCTTTTTGAAATATTCTAACGCCTTCTGTGTTTTACAGACCAGCATTAAACCAGAGACATCTTTGTCCAAGCGATGAACAATGCCTGGGCGAGTGGGATCTTCGCCAATTTTTTTTAATTCCGGGTAATAAGCGATTAAACCATTGACCAGTGTGTCATTTTCTATTTTGTCAGTCGGGTGCACTAGGAGTCCGGACGGCTTATCAATCACCAAAACATTGTCATCTTCAAAAACAATTTTATACTTTACTTTTTTGTTGGGTTTTAATTCTTTTGAGATATTTTCAACTTTAATATCTTTGGCATTAATATTAATTTTGTCATCGACGCGCAGAAAAAAATGCGGTGTGACTTTTTCGCCGTTAAGGGTAATTTTTCCGTGCTTGATAAGTTTCTGAATTTTACTGCGGGAAATTTTTAATTGCGTGGTCAGAAATTTATCCAGACGCTCATTTTGATTTTCGGAATTTATTTTGATTATCATATTATTCAACCCATTTTATTTTACTAAAATATTCTCTTTTTTTAGCTTCCTCGTATTTATCAATTTCCGGCGTCATATTTTTTAATTCTGGTTCAGATAATTTATTTAATTCCTTTAAGCGTTTGGTTAAAGTCGCTTTAGTATTTAATTTAGGATTTTCCAAAACTTCTGACAAAAGCGCATTTAAAAGTAAACCAATTTTTGGTCCTGGTTTCATGTTTAGAATTTTCATTAATTCAAGTCCGTCTATTTTTAACATTTTAACGGAAATGGGGTCAAGTTGTACTTCATGCAGTCTTTTTTCCAGCTCAATTAATTTGTAGGGTTTGGCTTTAGGCCTGCCCATGCCCAGACGGTCGCAGATTCTAAGCTGGATGGCTTCATTAATATTATCTTTGCCAATACGAACCAAAAGTCGGCGAATGGCCGCGTCAGTAATTTCACCAATAGAATAAAAAAACATATGAAAGCGCACAAGATGCGCCACTTTATTGACCACTTCATTGGAATATTTTAAGCGCCATAAAATTTTTCTGGCGATTTTGCCGCCTACAATATCATGATTGTAAAAGGTGCTGTCCGGACCTTCGCCTTTTTTGACCATTGGCTTAGCAATATCATGAAGCAGGGCAGAGAGGCGCACATTCAAATTGTAATTTCTCTGAGCCGCAAAGCCCAATGCTTTGGCGCTATGTTCAAAGACGCTGTAAATATGAGCTTTGTTTTGGGAGACGCCCACGCCTTGTTCCAGTTCCGGAATAATATACTTTAATAAATTGGATTTTTGCAGTAATTCTAGGCCAAATTCAGCGTTGGGCGCCAGAATGATTTTAGTCAGCTCATCATTAATTCTTTCCATAGACATGTTAATGATATTTGGTGCCATTTTTTGGATAACGTTGTAAGTTGCGACTTCAATTTTGAAATAAAGCTGAACTGAAAAACGAATGGCGCGCAACATTCTGGTGTAGTCCTCTTGGAATCTTTCTTTAGGGTCACCGACGGTTTTGATTGTTTTATTTTTTAAATCTTCTAACCCGTTATAAGGGTCAATCAATTCTCCGGTTTTTAAATTGAGTGCCATGGCATTAATAGTAAAGTCGCGTCTCTGTAAATCTTTTTCCATTGGCAAATTGGCATCTGACTGCACATCAAAGTCTTTGTAACCTCCGGTCATAAATGACTGTTCAGTGCGGG
Organism: Candidatus Falkowiibacteriota bacterium; assembly: GCA_903920975.1. GTDB lineage: Bacteria > Patescibacteriota > Patescibacteriia > CAIXNZ01 > CAIXNZ01 > CAIXNZ01. The sequence continues at coordinate 12,667 of CAIXNZ010000122.1, forward strand.
GCAGGGCAATATCAATCGGTTCAAAGCCCTGATATTTTTTGGGGATAAACTTAAAGACACCAAAAGATTTGCCAACAAAATTCACTTCGCCTTCTTTGGCTAAAAATTTTTCCAAATCTTTTGGCTCAACTTTTCTAATGACAAAGTCATAATCATAAGAAGTTCGCTCCAGCAAAATATCGCGCACCTTACCGCCGACCAGATATACTTCACCGTCCTTAAAACTTTTTTGCAATTTTTGGACAAATTTAAAATCAGGATTTTTAGTAAAATCCTTGAGAAAATCTTTGATTAAATTGGCCTGTTTTTCATTCATAGCTTATTTTTAGAATACCTTATTTTTTGCATTTAAACAAGGATAAATTGACTATAAAAAAGTTATTTGGTAAGGTTTAATTGTTCTTTAAAATAAGAAGGGAGGATTTTATGAGTAAGAAGCATAGCAAGGGAAATGTTGCGCCTTATCAGCCGACTCGGACTTCAGAGGGTTATCTTTTATGGGAAACAAGTTTGATTCAGCCAAATCCGAAACAGCCGCGCAAGTACTTTGACCCAGAAAAGATGCAGTCGCTCAAGGAATCCATCGGAGAGATTGGCATACTGACACCACTTAGAATTTTACCATTTAATGTTTCAGGTTTTGCCAAGCTTATAGATGGTGAGCGCAGATTCCGCGCGGCGACCGAATTGGGTCTAAAGCAGATACCTGTTATTTTAAGTGCCTGCTCGACTAAAGATGAAAATGCACAGTTTAAAGAATCGGTAATTGCCAATTTTTGCCGCGAGGAAATGACTGAGATTGAAATCGCCAAAGCACTGGAGCAACTCATGAATACGTATGGGTACAACCAGACTCAAGTATCCAAGCTTGTCGGCAAGACACAATCGTGGGTTACTAATATGTTGAAATTTTTGAAGCTACACCCGCTGGTGGCAGATTGGCTTGGCACAAGGCAGATTTCGCCGATAATGGCCCTTTATGTTTCGCGCTATCCGAAAGATCAGCAAAAAGTGCTCGCCGAAAAACTACTGGCGGCCAGGCAAGAAAAAGGATCGCCGCTGTCAACGCATGAGATACTGCTTAAAGTTTCGGAGGCAGCTCAAGACCTTGGCACCTTGCCAGCGAAACCAAAAAAAACGGGTAAGATGCCGGAAACAGATCCGAAGAGGCTGGTAATTAAAGCCGCAATAAGACAGGCTCAAAAGCTTAATCCGCTAATCAAAGATTTACTGGAAAGAAAGGCCTGGCAGGGAACCGGCGGAGAACTGTTGATTCTGCTTGAACAGGAAGCCAAGCAATTATCGGAATATCTAGCAAAACTCAGAAAGATTTTGGGAGAAGTTATCTAAAAACAAAGCGGCCCTAATTTATGGGCCGCTTTTTTCTTTTCAAAATTTTAATTTTTATTTTATCAATATAACATCGCCAAAAGAAAAAAATCTATACTTTTTTTGAATGGCATGTTTATATGCCTTATCAATAAATTTTTTTCCGGCGAACGCGCTGACTAATAAAATTAATGACGATTTGGGGACATGAAAGTTGGTGACTAGAGCGTCAATAAATTTAAATTTGTAGCCGGGGTAAATGTAAATTCTAGTAAATCCTTTTTGCACCCTAAGCTCATGGCTCTGGGCTCTGGGCTTTGAGCAAGATTCTAGGACACGAGTACTGGTAGTACCTACAGAAATAATTCGGCGTCCATCTTTTTTTGCCCTATTTAATCTTTGAGCAGTTTTTGTATTCAGCTCAAAATACTCTTCGTGGATTTGATATTTGGAAATATCTTGAGTTTTAACTGGTTGAAAAGTACCCAAGCCGACATGAAGCGTGACAAATTCAATTTGTACTTCTTGTTGTTTCAACTTTTTAAAAATTCTGGGAGTAAAATGCAGACCAGCAGTTGGTGCGGCTGCTGAACCAAGTTTTTTGGCAAAAAAAGTTTGATACTCATTTTGTTTGGCAATTCGTTTAATATACGGGGGAGTGGGCATTTGACCAATTTTTAAAATTTTCTCCATTAATTTATTACCAGACAAATTAAATTTAATTATGGCAACATCATTTTCTCGCCTAATAATTTGCCCACTTAATTTTTGAGAAAATTTTAATCCAGTGCCAACCTGCTTAGCTATTTTTAAATTACCAACCAAGCATTGCCAAGAGTTTTTATTTGTTTGCTTGAGTAATAAAATTTCAACTTTGCCGCCAGTTTCTTTTTTTGCGATCAAGCGAGCAGGCAAAACTTTGGAATCATTGAAAACCAAAACATCGCCCGGCATTAAATATTTTGTTAAATTTAAAAATTTATCATCAATTATTTTGTGATTTTTTTTATCCAAGACCATGAGCCGACAAGAATCCGGCGGTGAAGCTGGCTTTTGGGCAATCAGCTCTTTGGGCAGATCAAAATTGTAGTTTTCTAAATTGTATTCTTTTTTCATTTATTAAAACCATTAATATTGATATAATTATCATAACATAATTAAAGTAGTTTAAACCATTGATTTTTTTATTATTTTTTGCTAAAATGCTTTTATAATTTTGGGCATGTAGCTCAGCCGGTTAGAGCGCTACCCTTATAAGGTAGAAGTCGATGGTTCGAGTCCATCCATGCCCATATTTAAAAATTGTGATTAATCTGGTAAAATATTTTTTACGGGCAACTAGCTCAGTTGGTTAGAGCGTCTCGTTGACGTCGAGAAGGTCAGAGGTTCGACTCCTCTGTTGCCCACAAAATTGCTTTTTATGGCAATTTTTTTTAATACATTTCGATCTTGACTTTTTAGCTTAAATCTGCTAAAATTAAATTATTATTTAATTATAAAAACATATGGCAGAACCAAAATTTAATTCTATAGCAGAGCAGTTAGAAGAAAAAGTAGTTGGAAAAATTGATCTTAGGCTTGTCCATAAAAAAAATGCTGACGAAGAATTGGCCAATTATATTGAGGGTTTATTTATGAAAAATAAATTTGAAAAGGGCGATATTATTACCCATAAAGATAAACAAGGCCAAGAAACAAAATATAAAATTAGATGGATTGATCCCAAGAATGCCATGGTTTATGGCTATGAAGAAAGCGCCAAAGGTTTTGAAGGCAGAATGGTTAAGATGAAAGATAAAGAAATCAAAGGCAGTATAAAAGAAATATTACCCGAAAACGCATCGTTTTATTGGAATAAAGAAACCGACACTTTATTTGAGCCGGGTGATATTGTTAAAGTCATGACCAGAGGACAATTGTTTGAAGGTGAAATAAAAAGTTTTTATTATGATAATTCTACCAGGCAACTTAAGGCCATGATTTTGATTGGTTATAACAAAAAAGAAAAAGAACAGATTGAA
>CAIXNZ010000123.1 GCA_903920975.1 Candidatus Falkowiibacteriota bacterium
AGGTTAAGGGTTCGATTCCCTTCTTCGGCTCTAATTAATACGCGTAAATTTTTATCTTACTCTTATTTTTTTCATCCTGAACCAAGTCGTTCAGGCTTTTTGTTTTAACAAAAATTGCTTTTAAAGTTAAAGCGCCCTTATTCTCATCCTTTTTTATTATTTTTATTATTGAATAGCTGCCTGATAGTTTAATCACGTCAGTATATTGACCCACATTCAGGGCAAATAAAGCGTCTTCTAATGTCTTGGGTAATTCTCCGCGTAGAAAATTACCAGTCATGCTTGAGACACTGTCTTCGTCCTCAGGCTTAAATTCGCTATATTGCTTAAATATCTCATCAAAATTGGCTCCAGCCTTAAGTTCGGCATAAGCTTCATCTATTTTCTTTTTAGCTTCTCCATTTATCAATACATTGTTTTGCAAATTTAATTCAATCTTATCCTGGAGTAAATTTGGCCTGATGAAATATTGTTCGTATTCAGCCAGACTAATTCCGTACCAATCATTCAAATATTTAGTTACCTCTTCTTGGCCTTTACCATTTTTTATTATTTCATCCAGCTTTTGCGCCACATCTTGCTCGCTGATTGTCACTCCCAAATTTTTAGCGACTCTTTCTGAGAGCAAATTTGATATCAATCTCTCTTCCAGTATAATTTTTTTGGTTGTTTTGACATTCGGTAAATTCTGTATGCCAGTTGAACGCTGTTTGGCATAAAATTTATTGGCGGCGTCTAAATTTCTCAAATAATCATAAAAAGAAATATAGCTTTTGTCCGCCTTAGCTGCGGGATAAGGTATAATTTTTACAATTGTTTCAACAAATTTACCCTGCCAATCTAACTGGTATATCCCCCAAGAAAAAATTCCTAAAAAAACTATAAACAAAAGTAAAATCCCAAAAATAATGCTTATAACAAGAACTTTTATATTGGGTTCTGCTTTCTGCTTTTTAAAAGGATTTCTTAAATTAAATTTCATAATTATTTAAAAAAATAACCCCACCATTTAGCCAGGTTGGTTGTTTCCTTATTGGCTACTACATTATTTTCGGTTTGGGCTGAATCTGACTGTGGAATAACTACTAAATTTTCCCCGGGTTTTTTTAAACCTAATTTTAATTTGGCCTCCTGTTCAATAAAAGCGTCTGACTTCAAATAACTGATTAATTGACCCAAGTCTTGATTTTGCTTGTCTGAATGAATAATTTCGTTCTCTAAATCAGCAATTTCTGAGTTCACTTTGTAGCTTTTGACTGTGCCCTGGGCTAAATAAAATAAAACTACTAAAAAAATAACAACGCAAAAAATTAAAAAAAATTTAGAAAACAATAAATCGGGGAAAAGTGATTTTTTTCTCCTGTTTTGCCACATATGTTAATATTATATCGTTTTTTTAACGCCTTGTAAACTTTATATTATCCTCATCTCCTGCTTCTTTTTTATCTTCCTTTTCCAGTTCTTCAAAAAGTAATTTTTTTAGGCTTAATTCGCCAAAAGTGTCTTTATATTCATCAAGTAATTCAGTCAAATTGTAATCGTCAAATTCAGCCATTTTGTCCTGATCCAAAAAATCATCTGTCAGCTTTTCTTTGACACTCTCGCTTATATTATTAATTTTTTTAATCTCCAGTTTCTTGCCAGTCCCCTGCCTGATTGAATCTAAAAGTATCTGATTGACTTTTACCACTTCTTTGATATTTTTTATTACTAAATCCACGCCCCCGGCTTTAATTTTAATTGTGCCTAATTTTAAAACTGTTTGCCAAAATCCCTTCACATAATAAGAAATGTCAATAATATTTTCATACGGCACTTCGGAAACAATTTTTTCAAAAAATCCTCTCTGATCAATATCAATGATACGCTGATTGGTAATAACGAAAACATTGTTGTACCAGATATAAAATTCTCTGCCTCCATAAAAAATACCAGTCGCCAACAATGCTATAAATAGCGCTACGCCCAATTGGTCCAAAAAATTAAATAGCGGGTACATTAAGAAAAACGAAAGCAAGACAATAAAAACTGTAATGACAATTTGTTTGGCAAAGCCTATGGGGTGATGGCGTAAAATCATAACCATTCCCTCGTCTGTTCGTAAATTAATTTTTTTAGCAAATTTTGCAGCACTCATAAGAATATATTAAATTTTATAAATTTCAGAATTGATTATTGCTGAATCAATTAAACGGGCGAAATCCCAATCTTTTTCTTTAGCCAAAATTAAATTCAAATCTGCGCGCGTGACCGGATGCTTGGGCACATACAATGAACAGCAATCAGTAAAGGGCTGAACTGATAATTCATAAGTCTTAATTTTTCTCGCTACATTAATTATCTCTTCTTTATTAAATCCAATCAAGGGTCTTAAAATCGGCAGATCAATGGCCTCTGATATCGCTTTAATATTTTCTACTGTTTGTGAAGCCACCTGACCCAGACTTTCACCAGTCACTAGAGCCAAAATTCTCTCCTGAACTGCAATCTTTTGGGCAATTCGCAACATAGCGCGGCGATAAAAAATTACCCGATAATCTTCTGGCGCAATTTTCAAAATTTCTTTCTGAATATCTAGAAATGGCACTAAGTATAATTTGGAATTGAATTGATAATCATTTAAAACTTTAACCAACTCCTTTACTTTTTCGCTATTTTCCTTGGGCGTGGCCGGATAAGCGTCAAAATGAATATAAACCATGGGCGCCCCCCTTTTTTGCATTAAATTGGCAGCCACCGGAGAATCAATGCCGCCGGAAAGCAAACATAAAAGCGGTTCGGAAACGCCAACTGGCAAACCGCCGCGGCATTCAATCTTGGCAAAAGACAAAAAAGCATAATCTTCAACAATGTCTATACTGCAATTTAAATCAAAATTTACCAAATCAACCTTCTTTTTCATTTTTTTCATCACAAACTCGCCAAGCTTTTCCGCCACTCTTTGCGAATTCATGGGAAAGGCCTTTTGTGAGCGCCTGGCTGTAATTCTAAAAGTCTTAAACTTTTTCTTTTTTATCAAGGAATAAAGATCTTTTTCGATTTGCTTTAAATCTTGTTCGGAATTGTAGGCAAAAACGAAATATTCAATGCCAAATACTTTTTGCAGTCGCTCTTTAATCAATTCCAGGTCAAAATTTTCTTCTACCAAAATAATTATCCGGCCGTGCTGGTGTTTTAATGAAATCTTGCCAAAATCTTTTAAAGCTTTTCTGATATTATCAATTAATTTGGCTTCAAAAAAATTGCGATTGCCTAATTTCAATGCTATCTCCCCATAATGAATGACAATGTATTGCTTCATAATTATATTGGCTTTTCTTTTTCTAAAATTTTTAGCAATTCACCGCTCGCTTTTAATTTTCCGCCTGTCATTTTATTAAGTATGTCTCCTAATTTGATGGTGAGCGGAATTTTATCTTGTCTTGGTTTAATCCACATGCACTCACGCACCTTGCGACCCTGGCTAAATTCATCGCTTAATTTTCTTGTTGAACTGACAAAAAAACTATCATCCTTGGGCGACCAGATAACATAGGCGCCGCAGCCAAAGGCCTTAATCGCGTCAAAGCCGGCAATTACCTTCTTTCCATTATCAATGGCGATTTTGCCATATTTTTCTGAATCAACAATCAGTCCATTTTTTTCCATCTCTTGCAAGGCCCTCCATGATTCCTCAATCGCTTTTTTTTGTTCCTCGCTTTTTAATGTTAAGCCCATTTTAGCCAGATCTTCATCTGATAAAGGATCAATCGGCAATCTGCCTGCCTTAAAATAATTTAACAAATGCTTGAACTGCATAAAACGCTGTAAGCCTAAAACAGTATGATAACCTTCTTTAAAATATTTTTCTTCATCAGGATAAACGCGATTATCAACTTGCGTGACAAATTCAACCATTTTTTTCAAATATTCTCTATTTTCTAAAAGACCCAGTGAAGTTAAAATTTCATAAGTAACGGCTGTGGCAGATAAATTACTTTCGCTTTCTTTGCCATGATGGTCAAAAAAAACAGTGCCTTCACCTTCCAAAACCAAGCCGTGCCTATTACCAGTGTCCAAATTGATTCTGCCGCTAATATAATCGCCTGGCGCCACATATTTAACATCTTTAGTATCTAAACCGGCTAATTTTAAAAGACCAAGAGTGGTTTTGCCATCCAAATCAGAAAAATTTAAGATAGTTTTTTGGCCTGTTTTTTTATCAACATCAAGCCGTCCATGAACTGCAAATTCGCGCCAAAGTTCGCGAGTCTTTTCTAAAAATTTCTTTTCGCCTTCTTCTTTGTTCGGCGCATTCAGCTCCTCGAATTTTTTAACCTTGTTTATGGTGATTTTTGCAGCTTCTCGTGAAATTTCATGCATAATATTAATTTAAATTTCTGATATAATTTTAGCAAAAAATCCAATTTTTAACAACTTGACATAAATGCCTTAAAAATGATAATTTTTAATATCAAGGAGCACATTAAAAAAATATAAATAAGGAGGAAAATATGATTATTCCAGTTAAAAAGCTGTCGAAAGCAGCTAAACTGCCCGAAAGAGCAACGAATGGTGCGATCGGCTTTGATCCGTACGCTTTACGTGTTCTGAGCGTAGATGGGATAAAACTTAGAAGGAAACGTCAATTGCCTTTTGACTTATTACCTGGTCATCGCACCATCATTGGAACCGGAATCAGCATTGTTATCCCATTTCCCTATCAATGCGAAGTCAGACCAAGAGCAGGTTTAGCTGATAAATACGGCATTATGATTGTAAATGGCCCAGGTACGGTTGATCCCGATTTTCGTGGAGAGCTCGGCATTCTGCTTTATAATTCTGGCAAGGAAATTTTCACCGTACAGAAAAATATGCGCATCGCTCAACTGATTTTTTCCAAAACAGAAGTGCCGATCATGAAAGAAGTTAAAGCCTTGCCCAGCACGCTTCGCAATACAGGTGGATTCGGCTCAACCGGACTTTGGGAAATTTCTGAAGGCACTGCTGCTTATAAACGACAAATCTTTGAGATTGATAAGTATTTCATGAATTTGGCGATTGAGACCTCCAATCTTTCCAATTGCGCCCGCGGCTGTAAAAAGGGTCGGGATGGAAGATATTTACTGGACAAAAAGGGCCGTTTAATCGGTCAAACAAGAAAGTTTGGTTGCCTTATTGTCAAAAATGGAACCATAATCGCCACTGGCTACAATGCTCAAGTGGCGGGGCAAGAGCTTTGCGCGCAAGTAGGTTGTCTGCGGGATAATGAAAAAATCCCTTCAGGCACCCTCATTGAGCGCTGCCGCGCCGTGCATGCCGAAGAAATGGCCATCTCCAACATGATCGCCAATGGAGTCGGCACCACCACGGCCGGCGCAACCATGTACTGCACATCAGAACCATGCCAAATCTGCGCGAAAACAATCGCGCAATCAAAGTTTGAAGCTCTAGTCGTACTGGCCGACGTTTATCCAAAAAATGGTGTCAAAATTGTTGAAGATGCTGGCGTTGAGGTCAGGATGATTAAAAAAAGCGATCTGGAAGAATAAAAACAAAAGAGTCCCGCAACACGGGGCTCTTTTTTCTTTTATGATTCTCTCAATTTATTGAAAGCATATCGTTGGCGAAAAATCAGACTGAGCTCAGATTTATCTATTTAAAACCTCTTTCAAAACTTCCCTGGCGACCAGCCTATCGTCCCAGGGCATTATTTTATTATTTGATTTGATGCTCTGCTCTGTTCCCTTGCCAGTAATCAGGACCAAATCCCCTTCTTGCGCCATTAAGCAGGCTTTTTTGATAGCTAGCCGTCTGTCTGGTTCTTTTATTAAATCAACTTTGTCTGTTTTGCCGCCTTCGATTGCGCCTACAGCGATTTCATTTAAAATCTTTTCGGTCGGCTCATCATAAGAATCTTCATCAGTCAAAATGGATATATCAGCATTTTGCGCAGATAATTTTCCTAATTTCGGCCGTTTGGCATGATCACGCACGCCACCAGCTGAACCAAAGACATGGATTACTCTATTTTTGGGGAACATTTTTATAGTATCAAATAAAATACCAAAAGCGACTGGGTCGTGGGCATAATCAACCATGACTGCAAAATTTTGCCCCTCATCAATAACTTCCATTCTCCCTGGTACGCCCGAAACTTGCGCCAAAGCATTTTGACATTGATTTAAGCTCAAGCCAAAGTGCAAACCCACGCAAATTCCAGCCAGTGCATTATAAACATTAAATTTGCCAAGGAGTTTAGTTTTAAAATCAATATTTTGAATAATATAAGAAGAGCCATTGGCTTGTAAATTAATGCCTCCGGCTAAAACCAATTTTGTATTGGCAAGCTGCCTGTTAAATTCAATGCCATAACCATATTTTTCATCAGCGCTAAAATTATAAAAATATTCCCAGTTGGAATCATCCAAATTTACAATAATCGCTTTGGCGATTTCTTTACCATTTATTTTTTTCTTGGGAAATTTTGAAAGTGAAGCAAATAGCTGGCCCTTGGCTTTTTTATAATTTTCAAATGAACCATGAGCTTCAATGTGCTCTGGAGTTAGATTTGTAAAAACCGCCACATCATAATTAATGCCCCAGTTGCGACTTTGCATTATGCCTTCAGATGAAGTTTCTATTACTACATATTTACAGCCGGCTTTAACCATGTCGCGCAACATTTTTTGCAGCTTTGTCCTGCCCTGCATGGTCATGTGCGTGTCATTGATCCATTCTTTGTCAGCAATTTTAAAATTGGCTGTGGTCATCAAGCCAACTTTATTATTACCCGCGCTCAAAATTTGATGGATTAAATTGCAGGTAGTTGTTTTGCCATTAGTGCCGGTCACGCCAATCACGATCAATTCTTTGGACGGAAAACCATAAATATAATTGGCCGAAACTGCCCAAAACTCATGGTAGCGGTTAATTAATTTTTTTGAAATAATTTTTTTGATTAAGGATTTCATAGTATTATAATTAAAATTTATCATATTTTGTTGTTTATTTCAAGCTTGACAAAAAGTATATATTTTGATTAGATAAAATAACAAAACATATAATAGGAGGAAAAAATGTCGGAAGAAAATGTGGAACTGACTAAAATGTGGTTTCAGATAAAAAAATCTAAACCCGCCGTGGATCAGCTTGAATTTATGTTCACGAGATTAAAGGGTTGCGCCAAGAACAGAACAAATGACTTTATCCTTGAAGAGCTTACTAAAATGTTACTCAAAAGTAAACCCAGCCAAAAATGTCTTTGTGAAATAATTATTTTTAACAAAAAATTCAGAATCAAGGCGTTTGAAAAATTAATTAAACTAAATCCGGACTGTACCTCAGTGGCAACTTTACTTGCCTATGCTCCGGAGAATCTGAAAACGCAATTAACTTGGCTCAAAGAAAAAAATGATAATGATTTCCGACTGATTGGAGAATTTATCAAAAAGCTGAAATAAAAACTTAAGGCGGAAGCAATTCCGCCTTTTTTATTTAAAATAAAAAACGAGTTAAAAACTCGCTTATGACTCGGCTGGGGATCGAACCCCCGCCTTCGCTTCGCTTCGGCGGGCAGGCAGGACTTCTTTGTGTAATTTTGACAAAGCAGAGGGTCGAAAAAAGCTTGCCAGTCTTGGCAAGCTTTTAATCTATGACTCGGCTGGGGATCGAACCCAGGACCCTCTGCTTAAAAGGCAGATGCTCTACCGACTGAGCTACCGAGTCGCTTGTTGCGGGGGCGGGATTTGTCCCGCAAAGCGGGATCCGCCTCTGGCGGAAACCCCTCTGGGAAAACCTGTTGCGGGGGCGGGATTTGAACCCGCGACCTCCGGGTTATGGGCCCGGCGAGCTGCCAACTGCTCTACCCCGCTATGTATAAACAAAAAATAACCACAGTTTGGTTAAAATAAGTATAACAAAATTATACATTTTTGTTAACGCTACTATTTGTAAATAGTATTACTTTTTTCCGAAAAAGTCAATATTGAAGAAGAAACGAGCTAATTATCTGCTTCTTTTCTATAAAATTTATTCTATTAAAAACACGGCTGAGGCTATAACCGTAGTCCAAAATCCATCCTTATTGCCCTCGGCAGATTGAACAAAATTAGAGGTCTTGAAAATATGCCCGCTGGTTTTATATATTTGCTCTCTTTCTTCCCAAGCCTTTGAAGAATCAAATTCAATACCCAATGTAGTAGCTAACATTGTGGCAGCCAAATCTTCAGCATACTCTCCTGCCTTATCAGCTTTTTCGCCAGCACTATGATGCTCTGATAAATAGCCGTATTGATTCTCACGATCCATAGGAACACCCAAGCCAATTGCTGCTGAAATCAAACGGTTGGGTTCATTTGTTTCCATGCGCGCCATCACGCAATAAGTTATTTGTCCGGCTTTAAGCAATTTCTCGCCCTCTTCCTTGGGCACAATCTTGCAATTGGGTGGTAAAATGCTGGAAACTGTAACCAAGTTGCATTTCTCAATACCGGCATGACGCAAGGCAACTTCAAAAGAAGCTAAACGATCTTTATGGATTCCGACACCTTTGGTAAAAAATACCTTTGTAGGTATGTACATCTCTTTACAAAAATTAAATTAATTAATGATTTTATTATAAAACTACTAGCAAATTTTTCAAGATGTGGATAAGTATTTTTAAAAAAAGAGACGAGTTCTTACTCGCCTCTTCTACTCATAGACTTCCCTCGCCTCATCACTTGTGAAGATAAAACCATCAAGCCTGTTCGATTCGGTAACTTCTTCTTTCAAAAAATCAAGCTCTTCTTTTTCTTTTGGTGAAAGACTTTCAACAAAATCCGAGAACTTCACAATGTAACGCTTTTTGCCGCCATTCTGCTCAACTCTAGCCAAAAAATGTTTGCCAAAGAAAATTTTTTTAATACTTTTTGGCAAGTCATTTTCTATCTCCTTCACTTCAATCATTACATATAAACTCAAGGTGCACCTCCTTTTTATAACTTAGTCATTTTAATATTTCAAAAATTATTTCCTAACCGCTTGATAAATCAAATCCACATATCTTTTCGCCGCATCTTTGTCAATCATGGTCAAAATATTGCGGCTCAAAGTCTGGCGCTCAGCCGGATTTTGCATCAAATGATCAATGGCTGAAAATAAAATATCCTTATTCAGGTCTTTTTGATTCAAAACTTTCACGGCATTAAATTTTGTATAATACTGAGCATTAAGTTCTTGATGACCTGGCAATGGTATCAAGATAGTTGATTTTCCCAAAACTGATAATTCGGTCAGGGCTGAAAAACCAGCGCGACTGATAATTAAATCTGCGATCGCATAAGCGTCAAAAATTTCAGTATTTAAAAATTCATAAGAACGATAACGCTCGTCAATTAATTTTAAGATTTCTCGATCAAAGTAATTAGCAAATTGCTCACTTATGCCCTTGCCCTTACCCGTCAGATGAATAATTTGATACTTGCCGATTAAATCTCTTAAAATCTGCAAAATTAGATCATTAACAAATTGAGCGCCAGTACCCCCGCCCATAATTAAAATGGTTGGCGTATTTAAATTTAATTTAAAAAATTGCGCTGCCCTTTCCCTATTTCCGCCAAATACTTCTTTGCGGACTGGATTACTGATATTAAAAGTCTTTTTGGCATCAAAATTTCCAGCCAAATCACTGAAAGTCACGGTAACGGCCGTGGCTTTTTTGGCCATTAGCTTATTAGCCATGCCCACTTCTAGATCCTGCTGATGGACAAAACGCGGAATGCCTAAAAAGGCGGCCGCATAAATAACCGGCACTGCCACAAAACTGCCCGCTGTCAAAACAGCATCGGGTTTATATTTTGACAAGATGAAAAAGCTTTGAATGAATGCCAACACAACAAAAAATGGCGTAAATAAATTGGCCAAAGAAAAATACTGGCGCCATTTGGCGTTTATTATCGGTTTGAAAGGAATTTGATAGCCGGATAAAAATTCTTTTTCCGGACCGTTTTTTGTTCCCAACCACAAAATTTCAAGATTTGCATCTTGTTCTTTTAACTCTTGATAAATTGCGACCAACGGCGAAACACTTCCCATTGTTCCACCACCGGCAAATAATACTTTCATAGCTATACAGAATTAACCTTAATAAGCTAGATAAGCTAGCTTACTCAGCTTACTTTACTTGATTCTTAATTCTAGGTTGAAGTTTGCCTAGAAATATTAATCACAATACCACAAGCAGCCATTAGTATGGCCATGGCAGTTCCGCCATAACTGACAAATGGCAAAGGCACGCCAGTTAAAGGCATTAAACCTACCATTGCGCCTATATTAACAAAAGCCTGAATAATTATCCAGCTTACAATACCGACTGTCAATAATTTAGCGAATTTATCTGGTGCTTTTTGAGCGATTTTAAAGCCTAAAAAAGCTAAATAGCCATAAGCTAAAACTAAAAAACTGGAAATAATTAAGCCCATTTCCTCGGCAATAATAGCAAAGATAGAATCACCGGCAACTTCGGGCAAATATTGGAATTTTTGTCTGGACATGCCAAAGCCCCTGCCCCAAAAACCGCCCGAACCAATAGCCAGAAAGGCTTGATTAATATGATAACCAACTCCCTGCGGATCTAACTCCGGATGTAAAAAAGTTGTCAAACGGGCAGCCCTATAAGGCGCAAGTTTAGTTAAACCTATTAATCCCAAAAAGGCTCCTGTGATTAGACCAATAACATGTAAAAGGTTAGCACCGCCAACATAAAAGACGACCAGCGAAAAAGCCACAATGATAGTCATAGTACCCAAATCAGGCTGCAAAAAGAGCAATAAAGCCACAATGCCCAATAACACCAAAAATGGAATTAAGCCTTCGGTTAAGTGGCTGACTTTCTTTTCTTCCCGATTTTCCAGCCAGGCAGCCAAATAAATTAAAAAGGTCAGCTTAACTAATTCAGACGGCTGAAATGAATAGCCAAAAATATCCAACCAGCTGTTAGCCGTTCCATATTTTGCGCCAATGCCCGGGATAAAAACAGCCACCAATAAAACTATGGAAAAAATTAAAATACCCAAAGCGCCTTTTCTCCACAGACGATAGTCAATCAATGAGAAAAAAAATAAAAGAACAATACCTGGCAAAAATCCATTCAATAGTTGATGCTTGATAAAATGATAATTGTCATTGAACTTATCAAAACCTAGGGCCACGCTGGCAGAGGAAAGCATGATTAAACCAAAAACTATAATCGCTGCTAAGGTGATAATAAATTTATAATCTGGTTTATGATAAGTTTTTCCCGAATTTTTCATTTTAACTTCTTGACCTCTTTATTAAAATGGTCGCCTCGGTCAAATTCATTAATAAATATGCCAAAGCTGGCTGCGCCAGGTGAAAGCAAGAATATATCGCCTTTTTTTACAATATTTTTTGCCTCTTCAAGGGCTTCCCTCATGTCGCAAACGCAAATTATTTTTTGTTTAAAGCCAACACGCTTTAATTCCTTGATTAATTTTTCCGTGGCCGTACCTTGAAATAAAATTAATGATCTGACTTTATTTTTTATAGCTACAGCGGCCGTCTGAAAATCTAATTGCTTATCAGTACCTCCGGCCAAAAGCACAACTTTTTGTTTAAAAGCATTAAGAGCCGCCACTAAAGCATCTGGGGCTGTGGCAGTGGTGTCATTATAATATTTCACACTCTTAAATTCTCTGATAAATTCCAAGCGTCCTTCTAAGCCAGTAAATTTCTTTATTCCATTTTTTATTATAGATACAGGAACACCAATAACAATAGTTAGAGCTACTGCGCCCAGCACATTGGCAATATTATGTTCCCCTATTAATTTAATGTCACTTAAATTTATAATTTTGCTTTCCTTATTTTTTTCTTTAAATACTATCCAATTATTTTTTATATAAGCGCCATTCTCAT
>CAIXNZ010000124.1 GCA_903920975.1 Candidatus Falkowiibacteriota bacterium
AGCTTTGGCAAAATTAGAAAAATATTATTTAATCAGAACTTCTTGGCTTTATGGAAAGCATGGTAAAAATTTTGTTGACACTATTTCTCGATTAGGTCGAGAAAAAAAAGAGCTCAAAGTTATCAATGACCAATTTGGCAAACCGACTTATACTGTTGACTTGGCCAGGCAAATTCTATATATTTTAAATAATGATTTAGCGTTTGGCATTTATCACATTACCAACGAAACAAGAAAGGGCGGCATAACTTGGTTTGATTTTGCCAAGAAAATTTGTAAATTACAGAAAATGAAAGTTAAGATTAGGCCTTGTACGACAGAGGAGTATCCTTTGCCAGCCAAAAGACCGGCCTATTCAGCTTTAATCAATACCAAATTGCCAAAAATGAGGAAATGGCAGAAAGCGCTTAAAGAATATATTAAATCAAAAAAATTATGAGAGGAATAATTTTATCAGGAGGTCTAGCTACTAGATTAAGACCCTGCACCAAAGTGACGAGCAAACAACTTTTGCCTGTTTATAATAGGCCCATGATTTATTATCCCTTAAACACTCTTATTAAGGCGGGTATTAAGGAGATTTTAATTATAGCTTCTCCGGAAAGGGCTGGCGATTACCTTAACCTTTTGGGAAGCGGTAAGGAATTTGGCGTCAAATTTACCTATGAGATACAGGATAAACCAGGCGGCTTGTCTCAGGCCTACATTATTGGTGAAAATTTTATTGATAAAGAAGATGTTATTATGATTTTGGGAGATAATATTTTTGAAGATGATTTTGCTAATGCAATCAAAAATTTTAAAGGTGGCTGCAGAGTTTTTGCCAAAAAAGTACCTGACCCCGAAAGATTTGGCGTAGTTAAATTTGATGAAAATAAGAAAGTAGTTCAAATTGTAGAAAAACCCAAAGAATGGATAAGTGACTTCGCCTTAACTGGTTTGTATATAACCGATGGGCGAGTAGTGGAAATAGCTAAGAGCTTAAAACCCAGTGGCAGAGGAGAATTAGAAATTACCGATATTCATAATTGGTATTTGCAGCGCAATGAACTTGATGTGGAAATAGTAGACGGTGAATGGATTGATGCGGGCACTTTTGACAGTTTGCTGAGAGCGCAAATCTTGGCCAAAGAAAAATTGCAAGACAAATTGATAATTTAAGAAGTTGGAAGCATGAATTAAGAAGTTATTTAATCATAGCTTCTTGGTTCTTATCTCTAATTTTTTTTGTTTAATATGAAGGGCATAATCTTGGCTGGCGGAACCGGTTCTCGTCTTTATCCGATTACAAAAGTGATCAACAAGCATCTTCTTTTGGTTTATAACAAACCAATGATTTATTATCCGTTGGAGACGCTCGCCAAAGCCGGTGTTAAAGATGTCATAATCGTGTCGGGCAAAGAACACATTTTACAATTTCAGTCACTTTTGTCAGGCAATGGGGATTTTAAGAATATTAATTTTGCTTATGCCGTTCAAAAAGAAGCGGGAGGAATCGCGCAAGCGCTGGGTGTCTGCAAAGAATTTGTGGGAGAAGAAAAAATAGTAGCCATGCTTGGTGACAATGTAATTATTGATGATATCAAGGCCGCCGTTTCGGGCTTTGAATCGGGCAAGATCGCGGCTGAGGTATTTTTGAAAAGTACTAAAGAACCAAGCAAATATACCATAGCGAAAATTGTAAGTGACAAAATGGTTGGGCTGGAAGATAAGCCTTTTTCACCTAAGTCAGATTTGGCGCTCTCTGGTCTGTATATGTTTGATTCCAGCGTCTGGAGGGTTATTTCCCAGATTCGCCCCTCAGTTAAAGGGGAATTGGAAATAATTGATGTGATAACTTATTTTTTAAAAAATAATAAATTGGAATATAAGATTCTTGAAAGAAATTGGTTTGATATAGATACTTTTAGGGATTTACTGGCCGCCAGCAATTTTTTCGCCGGAAAATAGAATTTATACTAAAAAACGTCACCCGTGCGCGGGTGACATTTTTTTTTATGTAATATTTATTGAAGTTTTAATTTGTATAGACCTTCTTGCTGGCCAATCTGTCCATTAAAGTAAATATTTTTTCCATCTCCATCTAAGTAAAAGTTGAAAATTTTGCTGGATGTAATAAGTTCTGTGACGGCATGGGTACCATTGACAATTTCCAAATCAATCATTTGCAAAGAGTCTTCAAATTGAATAGCAATATAAGAAAGATTAGGATACCATTCTGCTTTCTTTATTATTTGACCATAGCGGTTAATTATATTTTCTTCGCCGCTTTCAGGGTTATAAATATAAATTTCAAAATCATTATACATTAATAGCTGTTTGCCATTTTTATCCCAGCTTGCTGACTTGGCATTAAATTCTTTTATGGGTTCTGCCGAATTGATACTAATTTCCGAATCAGTATTCAATTTCTTGATCAAGTGGAGTTTTTGCTGGTCTGAATCAATCAAGCCAATATAATTATTAGTACTTTGAATAAATTGATAGTTTGTTGATTTTGACAGTTCCAGGATTTTTTTTGTTGTTGAAAAATTCAAATTATATTTATATAAGATATTTTTTTCTTTTTCTGACTTGATATAAAAAATATCTTTGCCCTCAATATAAAATTCAGGGTTAATCTTGGCATCTTTAATTTCCAATATTTTTTCGTTTTTTTTATCGAAGATATTG
>CAIXNZ010000125.1 GCA_903920975.1 Candidatus Falkowiibacteriota bacterium
GGGTTAAATTCCCTGTTTTTTTATTTTTATAAAAATTTCTTTATCTCCCTCGCTTCTTTGGCAAACCCTTTTCTGCCCAAAAGACCGTACATGTACTTTTTGCTATGTTCCACGCCAGGCTGGTCAAAAACATTAATGTTTAAGAGTTCGCCCAAATAAACCGCGGCCATTTCAAAAAAGAAAAATAACTGGCCAAGATAATATTCGTTTAACTGGGGCAAATAGATTGTGCTATTGGGTCTATTATTTTCCATCAAAGAAACAGCAGTTGCTTTATGCTCAATTTTTAAAATTTGATTAAAACTATGTCCGCCCAAATATGCTAAGTCAGAATTGGCAATTTTTGGTACGCGCAAATCATTTATATATTTTTCAGAAATTATAAAAGTAATAATTTTGTCATGCGGACCATCAATGTAAAGTTGTACTTGCGAATGCTGGTCAGTGGGACCTAAAGCAGCGATTGGCGTAATGCCTAATTTATCTTTGCCTAAACTCTCTGCCCAAAGCTGCCTAAACCAAAAAGCAAATTCATTTAAATAATAATTATAAGGCATTAAAACGGAAATGTTTTGTTTGCGCTTTTTGTAGGCTAAAAATTGCAAAGCAGCGAAAAGAAAAGGAGAGTTAGAGCTTAAATTATTATTTTTACATAATTTATCAATTACTTTGGCGCCATCTAAAATCTTTTTTATATTAAAACCAGCAGCAGCAGCTGGCAATAAGCCGTTAGCTGACAAGACAGAATATCTTCCCCCGCCAGCATAATGCGGCAATATTAAATAGCCTTCTTTTTTTGCAATTTGAAAAAGTGGATTTTTATTAGCCAGGGTTGTGATGATAAAATGCTGTTGTGATTTATTTAACCCAACCTTGGCAATTACTCTTTGCCTTAAGTATAAAAAATTAACCATGGGCTCAATGGTTGAACCTGAACGCGAAACAATATAAAAAACTGTCTTTTTAATATCAAGAACTTTTAGTAAATCATCCAAGATTTGAGGGTCAGTTGTGTTTCCCGCAAAATACATTTTTAAACCCTTGCCCTTTATTTGATTCGCATATCGGCCAGCCAAGGCACGAATAATGGCTTTGGCGCCTAAATCTGAAGCTCCAATTCCCACTACCACCATATTAGTGAACTTCTTTTGCAGCTGTTTGCTCAATTTATTAAGAGTGGTAATTATTGTATTATCATATGGCAATTTACAAAAACTCATATCAGCTGAGTTTTTTTTCTTGGCCAAGGACTTATTGATTGTTTTCAATTTTTTGCCCAGTTCTATTAATTCTGGTTTCTTAAAGCCAAAAGAACCAACCTTGGTGGCGGACATAAACTCGTAATTGTAATTTATTATTTTACTCATATTCTATGTTCTGAATTCTATATTCTAGATTCTATACTCTAATCTAATTATAGCACAAACAGCCGTTTTGATGATATAATTAAAGCAGTAAATTAAGCTTCAAATCTATGAGAAATTTCACTATTATTCTCTTTGTATTTTTTATCATTTTTTTAATATTTTCGCTGTTTGTTAGCGACCAGCTTTTATTGTTTCTTCTTGTTTTTATGGCCTTTTCAATAGGTTTTATATGTTTGGCAAAATACTTGGGCGCTCTGAGGGGAATTTTAAGCGGTCTGGGTTTAATAATTTTGCCTTTTATTATAGAATACCTGCTTTTTGTCTTAAAAATACCTTATTTTGAATCACCCTTGATAAAATCAATAACCACGAATAATATTAATGTTCCACTGACCGTAAATAACCTTTTTATGATTTTCAGCCTGCCCCTGCTTCTTATCTGTGCCTTATTTTTTGCTCAAAAAATGAAATTGTTTTTAAATATAAAAAATTATCCCAAGACTTTTTTAATAATTGCCAGCTCCCTGTTAATCAGCCTTAACTTTTTAGTAATTGACCAGGGCAGTATTACTTATCAAAATTTTATTAAATGGCTTATCGTGGCTTTGCTGGTAAATATCTTGATTTCCCGTCTCTATAAATTTAGTGGCAAAATTTCTGATCTTTTTAAAGAACTGCCAATTATTATTTATTTGATTATTTACAGTACCAACGCCATGAAAAGCATGAATGCCTCGGGTTTGATTATTGCCGCTTTCTTAACAATAATTTATCTTATGCTTTTATATAATGAATATAAGATAAAAAAATTTAGCCAACAGCTGTCGGCTTAAATCTTTTGATAAGTTTATAGACTAATAAAATTACGCAGAGTAAAATAATTGTCAGGCTGCTGATTTGCGCCACTCGCAGACCAAAAAAGTAAGGGCTGAAATCAATCCGCAAAAATTCGTTAAAAAATCTAGCGATTGAATATAGTATAAAGTAAACTAGGGCAATATAACCATAATCCAGTTTGTCGGCTGGATTATTTTTTATTATGGCAAGGGGAACACGGTGGATTAAATATAAAACAAAAAATAAAAATAAATCCCACAAACTTTCGTACAAAAAAGTCGGATGAAAATAAATAAAATTTAAAAATTCCGGCGGCCGATGACCAAGTGCTATGGGAATGCCCCAGGCTAAATTGGTGGGCAGGCCAAAAAGTTCCTGGTTAAAGTAATTTCCCCAGCGTCCAAAAGACATGGCTAATGCTAAGCCAACGACTGATATATCAGCCAAAAGCCAGGGATTAATTTTATATTTCTTGCCAAAAAAATACATTACTAAAACACCCGCAATCATGGCGCCGTGAATGGCCAAACCGCCCTGCCAGATTTTAAAAATATCTAATAAGTTATGCGAGTAATAACTCCAGGCATAAAAAACATAGAATAGCCTATCCCCTATTAAGCCAAAAATTATTAAATAAAAAAGATAATTATAAACATCTTCTTTTTTCAAGCCATATTCTTTAGCCAAATGAATGACAATTAAAAATCCCAAAAGAGCTCCAATGGCAATTAAAAAGCCATACCAATGGATTTTTAAAAAACCTATTTGCACCAAAATAGGTTGCGGATTATAGGTATGCAGTAAAACTGAGACTATATTAATCATGGGTTAATTATATAAAATTTTGGAGATAAAATAAAGCGGGCGAAAACGGCTCAAAAATGTCACCCTGAGGTTCTCGAAGGGTGAAGTAATGGTTCGAGAGCCTCACCATGACAAGAGCCGTTTTTGTCTAGCTTGATAGATATTTTTTTAAAAAAAGAGAGGGCTCGCATTGGAGCCCTCTTTAGTGTTTGAAGGAGCTTAGAAAAAAATGCTCCTTTTTATTGATTTTATGTTCTGCGGCTTAGAAAACCGCAGACTGATGAAAGCCGTAACGACTGTCGCGATAACGAGTATCGCAATGTAGCCGAACGGCATTTTTGAAGGAACAATGTTGTCAATTTCTGTTGGGACAAATCTCGTGCAGATTCCCCAGCAGGTCATCAAAAATAGACCAAAACTACAGCAACTCCAGATTTCCGCTTTAATATCCCTCTTCATCATCCACCTCCTATTTCATTTTTGATATATGTATTATAGCATATCTTAAGATAAATGTCAAGCTATTTTTATGCTAATTTTAGCTAAATAAAAAGAAGCCGGCTTATACCGACTCCTTTTTATTATAGACTACTGATTAATATCTCTTTTTATCTTATCAATTAAATCCTTGGCCGCATCTTTGCCGCCAATACCAAAGGCCAAAGCCGCGCCTAAAGCTATGGCAAAAGCAATGGTGGTAAATAAGGTATTAATTAAGTAAGGAGCAACATTTAACTGAGTTAAAGCCGCTAAAACTGCGAATATAACAATTGACCACTTGGCAATTCTGGCTATTAAGGTAACCATTTTTGCTTTAGCACCTTTTAAAATTTTAACAATTAAATCTTCCAAGAAAGACCCTAATAATAAACCAACGACTAATATCAAGACGGCAATAATTACATTAGGCACATAAAGAGCCACATCGCTTAAGAAAGTGGTGAATTGTCCCAATTGTAAAATTTCAGAAACAGCAACTAATAAAACAACGTAAATAAACCATTTCACTAACCAAGCTAAGATTAATGAAAAAGTCACTTTGGTGCCTGCTTCCTCAATGTGCTTGACGATGTTAATCTTTTTGATTAAATCATCGACCTTGATGGCTTCAACAATTTTCTGAACCAGCTTTTCTACTGCCTTGGCTACTAATATGCCAAGAATCAGGATGATAATTGCGGCAATGAGATTGGGCAGATAAGAAACTAGCTTATCCCACAGTGTTACCAAAGCAACCCAGATTGCATCGCCAATAGAAGTTAAAAACTCCATACTTTTTTTCTTAGTTAATTATTAATTATTTAATTATACTTAAATCAGAATTAATATCAAGGACCATTTTTTCCACTTCAGCTGGAATAAAATCAGCCAACGAGCGGATTATGTCACCTTTGACATAATCAGCAAAGAAGGCATCATCCAAATCATCTATTTTACTCTGCCAATCTAAACCATAAAGGCTTTCGGCAGCTTCTTCGTTGATAATCCAGCGCAAAGTCCCATGCAAATCAACAGCATATACATCAGACAAGGTTAGCATTTTTATCATTCTAACACCTGGCTTATAAGTAATATTTTTACCTAATGGAATTTTAGCTAATTGAGAATCTTTTATTCTTTTTACTCCGCTAAAATCAGGGTACCAGCTAAAATATGTTCCGGGGTTGGGGAAGACAAATCTATTGCCATCAGCGCCATAATAGTAAATTGTATCGGCAGAACCTTTAAATAAATCACCGCTTGTTAAGACCACTTCGGCTCCGCAAGATTCAGTATATTTCACCAAATCAATAGAAGTAACCTGACCTTCGGCGGCCTGTGAATCTGACCAAAGTAAGACGTCATCTAGCGCCGAACCATTATAAAACAGCTTAATTTTTACTTGATGCTTCCAGACTGAATTTTGCGCCAATACTTTTATAATAAGTTTATCACAGGTACTTTTGTCAACCTTAAGATTAACGTCATTGTAATCAAAATCTCCGCCCTTGTCTTCAAAGTTATAAATAAAGGCATTATTGCCCAAATTAACCGAACGCACATAATTGCTGCCCAGATGCCTTTCCGTACCATCTGGATTAATTATGTATATATCATATTTAACGTTTTCGCAATCAATAGCACATTGACCAGTAGGAATCGGGGGTACTGGCGGTATTGGAGGCACCACGGGCGGGATCGGTGGCAAAACAACTGCGCAGCCGGCAGAATTTACATTTATAGAAGCAAATATTAAAGGTGACAAATCCCCTGTTGTGCTTTTCAATAAAACGTAAACTGCTTTTGAGCCATTACCGTTTTCCAATGTCCAACTTCTATTTACCGGACTAGTAAATGGCTGCCAAGAGCCGTCAAAGAAATTTGGATCATTACTAATTATATACTGAACGGCATTATCTCCCTGCAATTTCAAACTCACTGAACTGGAAGCCGTACAACTATCACCATTATTGATAACTAAAGAATAATTGGATGGGAAAATTGAAGTAGAACCGCCACCACCCGTACAAGGAGTAAAAGTAGTGATTACTTCAACCCTGACCACAATCTGCGCTCCCAAACCATTTAAAATCAAGTGAGTCGGCGGACAATTTAAAGTGGCGTGATATCTTGGATCAGCTGCTGTTAAAAGATGGAAATAATGTCCTGGCCCAGTTGTATTAAGCGTAATTGTAGAAGTATTATCTAAGGTTATATCAATATAATTTGACTCTACATCCAAATTCGTCACCAACCCGCCAGGTGAAGCCACAATTGTAGTCGCAGCGGCAGTGTCACCGGTTAATAATTCAAAAGTGACAGTGCCATTAATTGTCACGTCATTAATTGCCAAAGCTAAATTTGGCAAAACTAAAAGCAAACCCATCACTACTATTAAAATTTTGTATAATTTTGTTATATTAATAGTATTTATTTTTATTTAATTCTGACAATTGAGATGCTGGAGCTGGCAGTCGTCTCACCCCCCATCACAACCTGAGCAATTTGATCTTGGGCAGCTGTTGTGCCTGTCATCTGTATCTGATAGACCTCAGCGGCGACGGCACAGTTGAAGATAAAATTTGTTCCTATAGTACGATGTAAGCTAGTGTAGACAGTTTCACCAATTTGACTGCCAACAACCGTAACTCCAGTTGTTGTATTTCGCATACGAAATCCCATATATTCGCCTGCGGATCCGCCATTTCTATAAGTTTGAGCTGTTAATGTAACTAAATATAATCCGGTTGTATTGCAAGTAAAATTAGCTGTTCCGGCCGTATGTGACCAACCATCTAACTGGCCGTTAACCCCATATGCAATGCCCGTCCAAGTTCCTCCAGTACCAGCGGTCTGGGTAGTAATATCATAAGCTGAAACATAATTTGAACCGCTGGACGAAGAAACAGTTACCGAACCAGCACCATTAGTAATATTTATGCCATTGCCTGCTGTTAAAGTAGAAAGGGTATAACCCGCGCCATTGCCAATTAATAATTGGCCGTTGGTTGGTGTTGTGGTTAAACCAGTACCGCCTTTAGCTGTGCCGACTGCTGCGCTTAGGGCAGCATCTGTTAATTGTCCGCCACCGGCTGCATTAGTATGATTATGAGTAGCATTAGTAAAGCTGGCAATTGTCGGTGTCACAATTGTTGGTGACGATCCGAAAACTAAAGCTCCCGAACCTGTTTCATCACTTAATAAACCGGCTACACCTAATGAAGTAGTTACGCTAGAAACAATGCCAGTACCAGTTGTCACTTGCATTAAACCAGTACTCAAAGCATTTAAGGCCTGCTCACTGGTTAGAGTGGCGTCAGGTGTCTGGGTTATATATGTAGCGCCAACTGGAGCGCCACCGGCTGTAGCCGCGATTGTAATTGAGCCTGAACCATTAGTTATACTAATACCCGAGCCAGCAGTTAAAGTCGCTTTATTTAAAGTATTGCCTGTTGAATTACCAATTAGTAATTGGCCATCAGTATATGTAGTTTGTCCTGTCCCCCCATTAGCCACTGCAACTGTTCCAGTCACATTGGCAGCAGTTCCGGTAGTGCTTTGATTTAAAGTTGGAAAATCTCCGGCCACTGCAATGCTTAATGCACCGGTAGTAGTGGTTGATTTTAATATTCCTGTAGCCAAGGCAGAAGTTCCCGCTGAATAATCAGTGCCTGATGTTGCAGCTGACAAAGCCGTACCATTACCTTTAATAAGACCCGTCACTGAAGTGGTGAGAGTTATGGCTGGAGTTGTTGTTGGAGTTGCCACTGTACCGCTAAAACCATTGGCTGATATGACTGATGCTGTAGTAACTGTACCCGATCCCTTACTGTTAAACATAGTCCAATCAGCTGAAGTCAATAAACCGCGGTTAGCTGCTGAAGCACTTGGTAAATTAAATGTGTGAGTGGTTCCTGCGGAAGAAATTCCAAAATCTGTACCTGTTGTTCCGATGGCAAATGTTTGAGTAGCACCAGTTAAACCATTTAATGAGGTTATGCCCGTACCTGCAGGCGTTGCCCAGCTTGGCACTCCGGATGCCAAGGTCAAAACCTGGCCATTGGAGCCAACACCTAGTCTGGTATATGTTCCTGCCCCAGTGCCATAGATTAAATCGCCGTTTGTCGTATAAGTTGCCTTCAAAACTGCTAATGGATCTGATTCTGAAGTTAAATAAGTATTTGTATCCACCGTGTATGTCCCAACACCTGTGCGTTTAAGTAAGCCATTGGAAGAAAATACATTATCAAGATTAGTGCCGGTCACAGAGGTTAAATAAGCGTTTGTATCTAAAGCAAAGGTGTTTGCTCCTGTCATTTTAATTAAAGGAGAGCCTGAAGAATAGGTCAGGCCTGCCAATGATGTTAAATTTGATGAAGCGTTTTGTTTTGAAGATAAATCAACAGTCAAATGCGAGGCAGTGGTTCCGGCTCCTGATAACGGACTGTCAGCAACAACGCTGGCCAAGTAATCAGTGCCTGCTGTGGCCGCTGAGATAGTTGTGCCATTTGATTTGACTAGGCCATTGATGGCTTTGACCACAGGATCTGTTTCTGAAGTTACCACAGTTCCCCAGCTTAAAGTGCCTGAACCATTATTGGTAAGGACTCCTGCGGCATCAGTGGGATATGATTTTGAGTTCCAAGCACCAAGGGCTGCTGATGTGATATAACCTGCAGGATTGGTCGCATTGTAAGGCGTAAATCCTAAAGCTGTTGTTACATCGCCAGAGTTGATACCAGTAATGTAGCCAGCAGGATTAGTAGAATTGTAAGGTGTATATCCCAGTGCAGTGGTCACATCCAAGCCTGTTATGCCAGTGATATAGCCCGCTGGATTTGTCACATTATATGGTGTAAACCCTAAAGCTGTCGTCACATCCAAGCCCGTTATACCTGTGATATAACCTGCGGGATTTGTGGCATTGTAAGGTGTAAAACCCAAAGCTGTCGTCACATCACCCGAAGTAATTCCAGAAATGTAGCCGGCCGGATTGGTTGCATTGTATGGTGTGAATCCCAAGGCAGCTGTGATATCGCCTGACCCTGCGGCAGAAAAAACTGCAGAGCCATTTGATTTAATTATGCCATTGACTGCGCCGACGGCAGGATCTGTTTCCACTACTGCTGATGGAGTTTGCCAAGATGGGACCCCGCCAGTTGTGGTCAAAACTTGGCCATTTGTTCCAACCCCTAATAAAGAAATGGATAAGGTTCCGCTGCTTATGTTTGAAGCATTAGTGATATCAATATTAGCTACATTATTTAAGCTAACCGCATTTTTATCCAATGTCTGCCAGGATTTGTCACCGCGCCAGTATTGGCTGGTTGTACCGGCTGTTATGGTTGGTTCTTTGCCTCCTAAGGCTGTATTTAAATCTGTCTGACTGCTTAATGTGCCCGTAATAGCACCCCAGGCAATACTTGATGATGAGGTTGTCCATTTAACACCTCCGGCCGAACTGGAATCTGCCATTAAAAACTGGCCATTTGTTCCCGCGCCCAATCTGACAGGAGTCCCACTGGAGCTATAAGCAATTAAATCGCCTTTGGCAGTGCCAATTGATTTTAATATGGCATTCGGGTCACTCTCTGAAGTCAGAGCGGTTGCCCAACTTGTATTGGCACCGTTAGTTATTAAAAATTTACCATTGTTACCGCCTTGCGAGGGAGCAATATTATTAAAAGCAGTATTCGCGTTATTTACATCTGAAAGGTTGCTTACGATTTTCAATGCCAGTGGATCAGTTTCCGCAGTTAGATAGCCAACATTATTGCTCCACAAGCTGATATTGCCTGCTGCTGAAGTAATTGTTCCTAAAGTCGTAATATTGGCAGAACCAGGCCAGGAAGTAAGAGCAGTATTTTCAACATTGCTCAGGTTCACATCTGATTTTGTTAAAGAGACAACTCCTGTTTGGCCATTAACCGAAATCACGGTCGCCGGAGGAGTAATCAATATCCAATTCCCATTAACAGAGGCTGGCAAGGCTGACAAAATATAGGTTGCAGAAGTATCAGTCTGAACAGCAATATCACCAACACTAGCGGACAGAGCCAGGCGAGCCGCTTGATCAGCCACCACATATGTATTGGCAATTGTCAGCGTGGGTAATTGACTTGAAGGCACTTTGCCTGCCCCATCTAGGGTGGCTAACCCGCTGGGCAAACCTGCTTGCGCACTAATTCTGGAATCAGCCCTGGCATCAGTGTAATAAAGATAAAGTGGATTTTCAGCAACATAACTGGTATCCAAGGCAGTCCATGTGGCATTGCCAGATGCGTCAGAAACTAAAACCGAGCCCAAAGCAGCGCCACTGGTGAATTTCAAGCTGCCATCAACAGTTAAGTTGCCGTTGGTAGTAATGTTTACACCGATTGTAGTAGCGGCTAAGGTTGAAAGTGGAGTGATTATACAAAGCAAAGAGAACGCGGCTAGAAAACCATAAAATTTTTTATTAAATTTTTTCACAAAATTATTTTAAATTTTAAAATTTGTTTAGCCTTTTTTGCCCACGATAATCAAAAAGTCAACACCAGCCGGAGCTTTTTCTTTAAGTGGCAAACCAGAAATTGTGGCTCCTAAAGTATCGGCCAGATTTTGGAAAATATCTTTGTTCTTACCGGAAATATCAATAATCATAGTGTTATCATAAACGCCAACCGCATTGCCGGTTGAAATTACCTGAGCATTTTTTATCACACCCAATAATTTCTTTTGATAACTATCCGCTGCTTTGCCGTCATTAGTGCCATTGTAGATGGCAAAAGTTAATGAAGCTGCCTGATTAAACTGCACTGGCCCAACTTGGATTATTTTATTGGCCTTAGCATCAAAAATAATTGCCTTGTCAGGATAAATAATCAAACGGTCTCCATTTTTAGCGTTAGTAAAAAAACCAGGTTGAGCTTTTTTTAAGGCCTCAGCATCAGAAATCACTGCCATGGTCGGTGTAATATCTTCGGGCAATAAAATTATCTTTTTTAGTTGTTCTAAGACAACCTTGTCTTCAACCGAAAGCTGTTGCTGTTGTTTTATCTGATAGGCCATTTTTAAGACATCAACATAACCTGTTTGCTGCAAAACAAAACA
>CAIXNZ010000126.1 GCA_903920975.1 Candidatus Falkowiibacteriota bacterium
AGGATTGAAAATTCAAATTTAAAGCCGCGGCATTTTCTATGGTGCCGGTTTCAGAAACTGTCTGTGTCAGAGTGCCTTTGGCAACTTTTTCAGTCACATATTGCGGCTGCTTGCTTCTCGAAGAATAAAAAACAAAAACCCCAATAATAATTAGAATTATCGAGATAAACCAAAATAGTTTTCGTTTAAGTAATTTTTTAAAAAATTCTTTCATATATAATTACTGTATTTTAATAATTTAAATTTATATTTTGCGGCTGATTAGAAGCGCATTTACTGCCATTAAAACACTGGTTTTCGCCGCATTGACAGCCTTTTACTGGATGAGAATATTGAGCTGAACAACCGCATGCGCCAATTAAGCAATTATTGGGAAAATCCCCTACGCCCGAGCAACATTGTGAAATCGTAATTGTGCCGCCAGAATTTAAACAGCCCGCTTCACTGCCAGTTATCGGCGGATTCACATTTAAATTCGTATTTGTTGGGGCTGATACGCTATTACAACCAGTTAATAAAACGCAACAAATTGCCAAAATTAAAATTGGCTTTTTCATAAAATTGATTATTTATTGTTTTAATCATTATAACACAAAAAAGAGCACTAATAAATGCTCTTCTATGTTGATATTTGACCTTATTACTTTGATATTTTTTCACGCAGCCGCATCCAAATTTTACCTAGCTCATTTCTGCCGTCTTTATTTGGCCCCCAGCCCCAAAAAGCGTCAACTGGTGAATCTTCAACAATCATTTTAGTGCCAGTCTGCAAGAGCTTCTTTTTAACATAGGGATTTTGTTCCAATTTATGAGCGCAAATATCCTCCATTATTTCAATATTTTTCTCATAGAAACTTTTTGGTACTTTGTCCATATTTTTTTCCACAATTTTTTTTGCTTCATGGGCAGACCTGGCATTAAAAATTTCTTCAACTAAGTCAGGAGCTGAATCAAAAAAATGTGCGGCCTGATAAGCGTGCTCAGAAGTCATCCATTTCCTACCTTTCCATTCTACCGCAAAACTGGAAAAATTAGAGAAACAATAAAATTCCCTTTCATAAAAACCAATAATTTTTCCTGAAATTTCTAAAAGTGGATCTCTCATAAAAAATTGTAAAGTATTAATTTAAATTTTTGACCCAAGCCATAGCGTCTCTCCCCTTACCATATTTATCAATAATAAAACCACTTCTTATTGCACCCATTTTATCATAAAAGCCCCAACTATTTCTGTATCTAGGGCCACTATTAATCAATAAATAATCTTTCCCCCTAACCTTAACCGCCTCACAAGCTGCGTCAAAAAGTTTTCTACCCACACCTTTGTTTTTTTCACTTCGAGTAAAAACATTTAATAATTCGGCACATTTTTCAGCCATCTCTGCATCATTAAGTTTTAGAATTTTTTTAAAATGTTTAATCATATCAAGATCTGGTTTAGAATATCCGATACAACCAAGTACTTCGCCATTTTCATTTTTGGCAACTAAATACAATCTTTTAGCTTTTCTCTCGTTATCTTCCTTACCTCTCATATAATTTTCAATTTCACTTATCTCTGCTTCTAAAATTTTACCAGTTTCACTATCCTTAATATATTCTTTTAAAATCACGTCCAAAAACTCAATATCTTCTTCTCGAAGAGTACTAATCTGCAGCTGTTCTATTTTTTCTTTTTTTATTTCTTCAAACATTATTGTAAATTTAATTTGTAGAGAGGCCTGGTCCCTCGAGCGCTTTCTGACTAGTAGCCTCTACGGGAATCGAACCCGTATTACCAGGATGAGAACCTGGTGTCCTAACCATTAGACGAAGAGGCCAAAATTAATATGCGAATAATAATTAAATAAATTTAGCAGAAATTTAACAAAAAATCAAGGTAAATAGCTTCTTTGTTCTATATTCTTAATTCTAAATTCTAAATTCTAAGTTCTAACGCCTCTCCCATTCCCCTGTCTGCCTGACTAAAAGGTCTTTGGCTTTTTCTGGCTCAGCCATAATTTCTTTAACAATATTTTCCAGGCGCATACCTTGTGACCCCTTAACCAAAATCAAATCGCCGCTCACAATTAAATTTTGTAAAAAGACACCAGCTTTTGCTGCATCCTCAAAATATTTCACTTTGTCTGCATTATTAGCGTTCAAACCCGCTTCAATGGCCGCATCTGCCAAAGCTTTAGACTCTTTGCCCACGGCAATCAAATAGTCTATGCCATTTTCCACAACCTTAAAACCCATTTCTCGGTGTGCTGCATTAGATTTATCGCCTAATTCCAACATGTCGCCCAATACTGCAATTTTTCTTTTGCCCACTGGCAAATTAATCATTTTTATGGCGCCTAAGGCGGCCATGAGCGCGGCTGGCGAGGAATTATAAGAATCGTCAATGATCATGGTGTGCTTAATGCCGGCAATCAAATTCATGCGTCCTTTGGGCGCCCGGTATTGCCTTAAACTTTCCGCAATATCCACTAAATTAATTTTATAGGCCACGCCAACTGCAATCGCGGCCAAAGCCGCATAAGCATGCTGCTTGCCAAAGCAATGCGGCAAAAAAACCGGCACTGCTGAACCTGCGTAACTGACTTTAAAATTCGTGCCCCAGGTTTTGCATTCCCATTCATATTGGGTCTCGCAAAATTCGTCTTCCAGCCCGGAAAAGAACAATTCGCCGGCTTTGACATCAGCATCAATGAAACCAAAAGTAATGAGTCGGGAATTAATTTTACTTTTCAAACTCATAACATTTTCATCATCAGCATTTAAAATCGCTATACCTTCTTTGGGCAGTTGCGTCACAATTTTTTCCTTTTCTTTCAAAACACCTTTTAAATCTTTAAAAATCTGCAAATGGCTTTCGGCTATGGCCGTTAAAACTCCGATTTTGGGCGGCGCCATTTCCACCAGATATTCAATATCCCCGATTTTATCAGCGCCCATTTCTAAAATTAAAACCCGAGGATAGGCCTCATCTTTAATAATTAAAAGTTTGGCTGCTTTATAAAAAATTTTCAACCATTTCCAGAGCGAATTTCCACCGGTTTCCGTGCCAATAATTGTTAGGGGTAGGCCAATTTCATTATTATAACTTTTGATATTGCGGCGACAATTAAAAACAATGGATAACACCGCATAAAGCGCTTCTTTGGTTGAAGTTTTGCCTACGCTGCCAGTGATGCCCACGATTTCCGGCTGGTATTTGTTAATTATCTTTTTGGCAATTAGGCGCAATATTTTTTGTAAAATTTTTCTCATAATTAAACTTATCTTAGCATAATTTGAATTAAAGCAAAACTTTTAGCCTGCCTTATCTGGCATAATATGATAATAATTCAAAATAAATTTAGAGATGCGGGAAAATAAAGGCGCGCAGGTAACTGAAGCAAAACTGCCTTTTTTGGGATTTTCATATTTAATAATCATGACAAAAGCCGGATCTTCAATCGGTGCGAAACCAATAAAAGAATGATTGGTACGATTGGAATAACCGCCATATTTATAATCCGGAATTTGGGCTGTGCCTGTTTTGCCGGCAATATAATAACCTGGAACTTTGGCGCCCGTACCTTCACCTCTTTCCACGACATTGACCAGCATGCCAGTTAAAACAGTGGCTGTTTTTGAGGCGATAACCTGAACTGGCTTGGCCTGACTATTTTTTATTACCGCACCATCAGAAGTCCTGATTTCATCAACAATATATGGCTTAACTAATTTGCCGCCATTGGCAATGGCAGAATAGGCCTGCACCATTTGCAAGGCTGTGGCTGTAATGCCCTGGCCAAAAGAAGCAGTGGCGGTCCAGATATCGCCTTTCTTTTTTAAGGAATCAATATTACCGGCTGCCTCATTCTCCAATTGAATGCCGGTTTTCTGTCCAAAACCAAATTTCTCCACATAACGTTTAAAATCTTTTTTGTCCATTTGTTCTGTGACAAAAATTGTACCCAAATTTAATGAATGCTGTAAAACTTCAGTCATGGTTTGGCGACCATGAGCCTTTTTATCCCAATCCCGTATAGTAAAATCATCAATCATTCTTTCGCCTTCATCAATATAAGTCGTATCCGGAGTAATCACTCCCAAATCCAAACCAGCAGCCATGGTTACGGCTTTAAAAATTGAACCAATCTCATAGGGCTCTGTGACTCCCAAATTATTATAAACTCCCAAATCAGGAACCTTGTTATATTCATTAGGATCAAAATCAGGATAAGAGCACATGGCCAAAATGGCACCGGTTTGCGGATCCATAACAATTAAAGCGCCATTATCAGCCTCGATTATTTTTGCGTGTTCATTAAACTGGCGGCAAACCTCATACTCCAAAGTTTTATCAATCGTTAAAACAATATCCGAACCGTCTTGAGCGCGTACAAACTTTTTTTCGCCAATGGAAATTAAGCGGCCTGAAATATCCTTTTCCGATTGAATTTCGCCCATCACGCCGGATAAATCTTTATCAAAATAGCCTTCCACACCATATTGACCTTTTTTTAAACCATCTTTATCAAAACCGACAAAGCCCAGGACATTGGCGCCAGTATTTTTTTCCGGATAATAGCGGAAGGTTTCCTTGGCAGTTTTTATGCCGTCAAGATTAAGATTATTTATTTGTTCGGCCAGACTATCTTCAACCTTATGCTTGAGCGGTTCATAAGGATCATCTTTTTTAGCCAGTTTGCTTATAATCTCATCCTCTTTCAAATCTAATAAGGGAGCTAAAATTTTA
>CAIXNZ010000127.1 GCA_903920975.1 Candidatus Falkowiibacteriota bacterium
AAAAAAATGAACAGTAAAAAAATATCAATTTTATTAATTATCTTTCTGCTTGTGGCATTATGTTTGCCAGTGAAAAATGTTTTTTCTGCCAATGTAGGTGTATGGAATCCTGCTTCGTTTGCCACAGATACGGATATGAGTACGGATTTAGGCTATTTTTGTTGGGGCGTGCCCACTGATACAGCAACGTATGGTAAAATCCTCGAACTTGATTGGGCAACTGGCTTTGATTTAACAGGCTTAACCATTAGCGATACTGCCGGCGATTCAGAAGTTGAAATATATTTTGGCTCAACTAATTGTACTGGCACTGCCAGAATAGCTGAGGCAACAGCCACAGCAGCCAATGACAGAGATTTTGCATTAGTTACTGGACAACAATTAAGAATCATTTTAGAGGATAATCAAACAGGAAATATTAGTTTTAAATTTATTCCCAAAGGTGATACCAGCACTATCGTGACTCCTGTAGCAGCTGGCAATTACCCGCTAAATGCAGTCGAAAAAATAACGCTTTCTGGTCAGCCAACTGCTAGTGTAGAAACCATGATTTACGTCGGCAACCTTAATGAAGTAAATATTTCCGCTTCGGTTGATCCTTCATTGGCATTGGCTCTTTCCGATACTACTTGTGATTTGGGCACATTAAGCGCAGTAAATATCAAGACCTGCAATTATGACAGCACTGTCAGCACTAACGCTGCAGGCGGATATTCGGCTTATATCAAAGCTGACGGCAAATTTAGAAGCGCAAGCCATGATATTCTTGATGTTATTGGTGGTGCAGTAACTCCTGCTAATGAAGAATATGGCGTTTCCACTTCTATGGCTTCAGAGACCATTTCTCAAACCAATGCTCCTTGTGCGACCTTGGACAATCAGTCAGCAACTGAAGCGACTTCTTCTATTATAACAACAAGTGATCAGACATTTGCCAGTTCTTCTGCGCCTATTAATGCAGACGTTGCTACTGTGTGTCATGCTGTTGGCATCACGCCGACAACTCCAGCCGGCTCTTACGCACAACTTGTGACAATTACCGTGACTGGCAACTTTTAACCTCAATTTTTTAAAAAATAACACTTTGTTATGAAGGTAAAAAAGCAAATAATTTGCATTATTTTAATTTTTTGTCTACTTGTATTTTTGGCTCCTACTCAGTCCCTGGCCTTTTTATTACCTCAATCATTACCAATAAGTTCAAATGCCGAGTATTGCATAGAAAATGGCAGTGGTGCAAGCGCAGGTTATAGTATTGAAATAGAATTTCCTGGTGGTTTTAGTTTAGCTGACTTGACAATTAGTGATACTGAATCTGCGTCAGAGGTTAGTGTTTGGTATGGGGTTCCTGACTGCGGAAGCGGCGGTGGAGGTTATGAGCGAATTACCCAGGTTACAGATAATCGTGAGGATTTTCGAGATATAGCAGTCATCACTGGTAATAAAATTAAAATAACATTAGAAGATGCAATAGCTGAATCGTCTTGGGGCATAAAATTTACTGATAAAACCGATGGTAATGCTAATGCAGTTATTACACCTTCAATTGCTAATGTCTATAAAGTTATCACGAGATTATATGATACATCAGATATATTAGTAGAAACATACGAAGATATAGCTTATGTGGGAAATAACGGTGAAGTAATTATTACCGGTAACATTGACCCAACACTAACTTTTGATTTGTCATCTACTACTTGTGATCTCGGGACCTTAAATTCAGCACAAGTAAATACTTGTCTTTATAATGCAACCGTTAGTACGAATGGAGCTAATGGATATGCCAGCTTTATTAACGCAGACGGAGCTTTTAGAAATTCAGCACATTCCTTCCTATTCGCAGATTTTGGAGGAACCGTTGACCAGGGTGTTGAAAAATATGGAATTTCTACTACAAGTGATTATGGAGGTAGTTCTGGTCAAATGACGGATGTAAATAGCGATAGCTTTATTAATGGTGATGATTGTGATTATTTAAATGGTGGTACAACTTCAGCTCCTGCAGGGCTTTTAGATACCGCAGGTGTGGACGTTACATATTCAGGGAATATTGGCCCAGTTGCGAATGAAGTTACTTATTTATGTCATGCAACCAGTATTGAAGACACTACGCCAGCTGGTTCTTACGCGCAACTTGTGACACTGACCACCGTTGCCAATTTCTAGAATTAAAATATAATAGATTAAATAAATGTTTAAACAAAAGCCAATTTTGCTTTTTTTGATTATTATTCTGTTACTTGTTGCATATAATATTAATTCCAATTTATTTGGAATTTTTTCAGTTAAACCGGTTAAAGCCGGCACAAATTTAAGTTGCAGTCTCAACCCCTTTATTTTGGAACCCGGCAATGACATCACGATTAATGCAGTGGTGGATTTTGGTGCCTCCAGTGTCTGGGTAGTAATTACAAATTCTGGGGTCACTTTGACAACGCAAAATCTTACCACCAGCGATGATATCCATTATACTAAAATCATTTCTACCACCAGTTCTTATAGTGGTAAAGATAATGTGGCTGTTTACGCAACTGATTCTGGTTCTGGTACAACCTATGCCTGCAATCCAAGCGATGGCTCCCGCTGGGAAGTTCAATCAATATCAGATATTCCCTGGCATGCCAGAACTTGGAATCGAACCTTAGAATATCAAGGCAAAATGTGGGTTATGGGCGGCCACGGCAATGATTTGTTAAATGACGTTTGGTCTTCAACAGATGGTCTTGACTGGCAGGAAGCTACAGAAAACGCTGCCTGGTCTCCAAGAGCAGAATTCGGAGCCGTAGTTTTTGACAATAAAATGTGGGTTATGGGCGGCATAGAAAGCGATACTGCTCCTGGTACATATAAAATGGCAAATGATGTCTGGTCTTCAACTGATGGTGTCAATTGGACCAGGGCTACTGCCAGTGCTGATTGGAGCGGTGACAGCTCTTTTGGCCTGGTGGCTTATGATAATAAAATGTGGGTGATTGCCGGTTGTAACGGTGTTCAAAGCAATGCCATGACTTGTAATAGTACGACTAGCGAAGTGTGGTATTCCAGCGATGGTATCTCCTGGACTCGCTCAACAGCCGCAGCCGCTTTTGGCATCCGCGCTTTGCCAGGCGCCGTGGTATTTGATGATGGTAGCGGTTCCAAGATGTGGATTTATGGCGGTTCAAATATGACACCGACTTGGTTTAAAGATGTTTGGTATTCAACTGATGGAGAAACCTGGACCCGTAAAACTGATAATGCTGCTTTTGGCTATCGTTCAAATTATGGTCTGACTGTTTATGATAATAAAATGTGGCTTTTTGGCGGTGGCTATCAAAACAGTTGGTATAATGACAGCTGGTATTCAAGCGATGGTTCAACCTGGACCCAGGCTTCTGATCCCAGTGATTATCCTACAGCTGGTGCTCAGCCAAGCAAATGGACAGCCTGGACAGCTCGCAGAAATCCACAGGCCGTAGTTCATAATGCTGGTGTTGGCGAACAGATTTGGATTATGAGCGGCAGAGAAAATAATTTTGTTTATCGTAATGATGTTTGGCATTCAAGTGATGGCATAGATTGGAATCTTGAAGGTGTAAATTATGGAGCTGAATTTGGTTATCGTTGGGGAACTGGCTTGGCAACATTTGGCAGTAAGATGTATTTGGTGGGTGGTTTGGAAAAAAGTCCTGGTCAGCTGCCACAAGATGTCTGGTCAACAGAAGATGGAGTGCATTGGACATGTTTAGCCGGACCATATACAACAGCTACTCATGGCATAGAGTGCGAGCATTCTTCACCGTCTTGGGACGGCAGATGGGGGCACAAAACACTTGTCTACGACAATAAAATATGGATAATCGGCGGTTGTAAGGCTCAAAGCGGTTTTGCCGGATCTTGTCCTCTAGCTGATCGCCTTACAGATGTCTGGTATAGTAGTAATGGCTATACCTGGACTCAAGCAACTGCTGCTGCGGCTTTTGGAGCGCGTTATGAGCCGGCAGTTACTGTGTTTGACGGTAAAATGTGGCTGCTGGGAGGTTATTTATATAGTTCCAGTCAAAATAAAAATGATGTTTATTCTTCAACAGATGGCGCCACCTGGACATTAGAAACAGGAAGTTCGGCTTGGTCTGGCAGGGAAGCACATAGCGTGACAGTTTTTAATAATGGTAGCGGTAATAAAATGTATCTTATGGGTGGCTGGAATGGTACAATCAGAAACAACGATGTCTGGTCATCAGCTGATGGTATAAACTGGACATCAGAGACTTCCTCGGCTTTATGGGATGGTAGATACACACTAGGCTTAGCTGTCTATGATAATAAAATGTTTGTTTTTGGCGGCAACGAAGCCGTTTCAGGTCATATGTTTTCCAACGATATTTATTATAGTTCTAATGGTTCAGATTGGAGTTTGGCTTCAAATAACACTGATTTTGACGCTCGTGATTTTTTTGGTTATACAGTCTTTAAAAATAGAATATATTTAGCCGCTGGAGACGGAAATGGCTCTACATTAAATGATGTTGTCGGATCTGCTATTGGTCTTTATTTTGTGGTTACGTCTAATCCTACGGGTCAGATAATTATAACCGGTGAAGTTGAGCCAACTTTGACATTGACCTTGTCTTCAACGAGCTGTGACTTGGGAACTTTTGATGCGGCAAAAATCAAGACTTGTAATTATAACACTCAAGTTAGCACAAATGGCTCAGCTGGCTACATCGCTTATATAAGAAGCGACGGACAATTAAGAAATAGCAGCAATAACATTTCCGATGTTACTGGCGGAACCATAACAGCCACGGCTGAAGGTTATGGAGTTTCCACGACCGAACCAGAAGCTGTAGTAATCACAAAAATAAATGATGCTAACAGTGATGGATTTTATAATCAGACAGATTGCACAACAATGAATAACGATACTATTTCAGCCAATGCCGCTGTTTTAACTACAAGTGATAAAACATTTGCCAAATCAACAGAGCCAGTTGCCTTTGATACTGTTTATTTATGCCATGAGGCGGCCATTTCATCTTTAACCCCAGCTGGAACATATTCACAATTAGTAACTCTTACAGTAACTTCATTGTTCTAAAATTTATATAATGAATGTTAAAATAAAAAAAATATTATCAATTATTCTGGCAATATTTTTAATCTCGGCTTTGAATTATAAAAATATTAATTATACCTCGGCGGCAGTCACTTTTATTGAAACTTTCAGTTCCGATATTTATAAAGATGCCAGTAATACTACTGCTGATTGGGAAATAGATACTTCTACTGCCCATTTATTAAATGGCAAGTGGGTGCATGCTGATAATACCAGCAGTCCGCGTTTATATGAAACTATTCCGGGCGTGGGTTCTACTTATTATAGCCAAATTGCAGCTGATAACCATGGTCAGCCAATAATCAGTACTGTTGGGTTAGGCACTGATAACAAATATTGCCTTTACTTTACAAAATGGTCAGAGAATATTGGCGCCGGTATTTGCGGGGGAGGACATCAAAGCTGCTGGACAAATCTGGAAGGTACAGAAGCTGGAGGCAGAAATAATGAATTATGCGTGCCTGACGGGAGTATTGAAAATAAGCAATACAAATTATTAACTTTTACCAATGGTAATCCAGCCGTTGTTGTAAGAAGTAATGTGACTGCAAGCGATTACCGACTATATTATGCGGAATGGAACTCAATAGCTGGCTGGACAAATGTAGATGGCGTGACATCTGGCCCCGAATTAATGTCAAACACGAATATAAATATAATGCCAGATGCCTGGAAATTTTTAATTGATAATTACGATGAGCCGACAATTTTTTGGGCAGAAAATTCAGGCAGTATTCCCAACATTGTGGTTAATTCTTTTTTTGCGCGCGGTGTTTCTGGCGATTGGAAACATGCTGACCGGGTCACAGACGGCAAAGAAGAGGTGATTAATCATAGTATTACCATTAGTGCGGGAACTGTCATTATTGATTTTAATTATGATTATTCTGGAAAAATTTATTTTGTCTGCAGTTGGTCAGTTTTAACTACTAAAGCATTCAAATTTGACGGCACAAATTATCAGAATTTAACTAATACAAATTTAACCTTACCGGTTACCAACGCAAGTAATTTAACCACTGTTGTCGGTCAAATTCTAACTTATCCCAAAATTCGTATTAGCACGGATAATGAACTATTTGTCGCTTATACATATTCAAACAATCCGTACATTGGCAAGTGGAAAGATGGTGCTTGGAAATATGTGAATAATTCAGGCAGTGGATTTCAATCTTTATTTTTAGGGAACCATTTAAATATAATTGATTTTAATCTAGATCCCGATAATAAACCGATTATAATAATGAAAGATTTTACGGTTATTGGCGGACACGATTATACTGAAATATATATGACCAGATGGAACGGCTCTGCCTGGGTAAAGGCGGACGGAACAACTTCTGGTTTTGAGGCCATGAGCGATTTAGTCTCTGGAGAGAAGATATATTATACTGATAGTTATTGTTTTGATGAAAATAATTATCCCGTCGCTAGTTATACCGATTATGTGAGCAGTGCTTGGTTGCCTGTTTATTTTAGTCGTTTTACGGGTAGTGATATTAAAGGTGGAGATAAGTCCACCAATAATCAAGACATCCTAGTAAATACCGGCGAAGGCACAGGCAATATAACGCGTACTAATGTTTATTGTGATAAAAATACAAAAAATATTTTTGTTGCCATGGAACCATCAAGCGGTGGAGTACGATTTACAAAATTAAATAATGATATGTATTCATCTACCTCAGGTGTTTTACAATCTCCAATGATCGCGCATTCTTCAATACCTGGCTCAAAAATAACGACAGCCACATTAAATGCCGTTAGCAATATACCTTCTGGAACAACCTTAACTTATTCTTTAAGTGCAGACGGTGGAACAAATTGGTGCACTGCAACAAACGGGGTGGCAGTTGATTTTACAACCTGCGATGGCGATGTTTCTGGTGAAGATTTACGCTGGAAGGCGAATGTAAGTTCAACTTCAGCTTCTTTAAGTCCCAATATTGAATATTTGTGGATAAATAGTAATGGCCTGACAGATACAGGCACTTCGGGTCAGGTCAATATTACGGGTAATATTGATTCAACTCTTAGCTACACAATTTCATCTGCAGATTGTAATTTAGGCGTATTTAGTTCTACAAAAATAAAAACCTGTAATTATAATTCACAGATAAGCACAAATGGAATTTTGGGATATGTTGCTTACATCAGAGCTGATGGACAATTGCGTAATGGTTCAAATAATTTAAGTGATGTTAGCGGCGGTACAATTTCTGCTGGCACAGAAGGCTATGGCGTCTCCACCACTGAAGCAGATGCAGTTGATATTGGCCGTATTAACGATGCTAACACTGATAGCCAATATACCCAAGATGATTGTATAATAATGGATAATAACACCATAACTGCCAATGCCACGGCTTTGAGTACCAGCGACAAGTCATTTGCCAAAGCAACAGCACCAGTTGCCCTTGATACTGTCTATCTATGCCAAGAGGCGGCTATTTCATCACTTACTCCTGCAGGAACATATTCGCAATTAGTAACCATAACAATAGTCAGTAATTTTTAAATACTAATGGAGAAAAATAAAAATAAAATTAATCACGTGAAGAAAAATTTTCTGACCAAAATAAAAAATAATTTGGACAGATTTTTAATTATTTTGATTGTGGGATTGCAATTGGCTCTGCTTATTAGTTATTTATATGTTGCTTATAAAAATAAATTAATTGCCAGTGAAGGTATCAGAGATACCTTAACTTATCAGGGTAAAGTTGCTAATGCGCAGGGCGTACCGCCGCCAGATGGTCTATATGATATGCGTTTCAAAATTTATGATCAGGCTGAAGCCGGTAGTTTGCTTTGGACGGAAATCTGGAATGGCACAAACCAGGGATCAGCCGGCAGTAAGGTGAATGTTAATCAAGGTGTTTTTACGGTTGAATTAAACTCCCTATGCGCCAGCTGGAGCGGAACTTGCGCCTCAAACGGGGGAGTAAATTTTACTACTGACAGTTTTTATCTGCAGGTTGAATTGGACTATAACGCTGATGGAACATACGAAGAGATTTTTCTGCCACGAAAAAGATTTACAGCCACGCCTTATGCCATGAATGCTGAAAAGGTTGATGGTCATGACGCCGCTGATTTTGTTTTAAAAGCAGGTGATACCATGACTGGTGATTTAGAATCTTTAAATCTCAAAATTGATAAAAATGCCTATATTAATTATGGCGGCAGTGGCGGCTGGAATTTAGAATATGCTGCCGATGATTTGCCGGTCAGTGCCACGCCATCTTGGACAAAAAATGGCACCCAGACAGAAAGCGTGGCTGATGGTATTTTGCATTTAACCGATAGTTCGGATTCGGATGCCATTTATTATATTCGAGCAGAATCCAATATTTCAGTAACTTCACCGGTTATCGTTGAGGCCAGAGTTAAAGTTATATCTAGTAGTGGTGACAATTCACCGGGCATTAATATTTATAATGGCAGTAAAATTGGCGCTGTTCAATTTAAAACCGATAAAATTGAATATTTATATGATCCTTCTAAGTATTATAATTTAGATTTGACTCAGTATCATTTAATCAGATTGGTGCAATTAGACAGTAATTTAAAAGTTTATGTTGATGGGGGAGGAACGGCAGTCATTGATACGGCACTCACCAATGACACCTCTGGCAAAGAAATTTATTTTGGTCACATCGGCACAACCGGAACAGGTGAAAGTTATTGGGACTATGTGCGTTATAGTTATAATGGAGAGGCTGGCAAACTTTATTTTTCCGGAGCAGAGGGTAATGAAAGCGCCTATCTACACTATGATAGTACTAATTCTGTTTTAGAAATAAATAAATCATTGAAATCGTTAGGTGATTTGGTTACTTCCGGGAAATTATCATTTGATAATGGTGTGAGTAATGACGCATACATAAAATGGAATTCTCAAACAAATCAAATAGAATTCGGGACTCCTATTTC
Organism: Candidatus Falkowiibacteriota bacterium; assembly: GCA_903920975.1. Classification (GTDB taxonomy): domain Bacteria; phylum Patescibacteriota; class Patescibacteriia; order CAIXNZ01; family CAIXNZ01; genus CAIXNZ01. The sequence goes on from CAIXNZ010000127.1 coordinate 9,038, forward strand.
CACTCCAAACTCTTTGCCATATTTAAATAATGCTGGCTCGCAACAAGATTATACCCATTATACTAACAGTCATAAAATATTGGCTTATGATTTTTCAGATTCCAGCGGCACAACAGTGACTGATTTAGCCGGCCATGCCAATGGCACGCTGACTGCTGGAGCCTGGAAACAAAGCGGTTATATAGGTTATTGTCTGGCTTTTGGACTAACAAACGCATATGTTGATTTTGCTAATCCTGGCTTAAGCAACGATACTGGCGCAGTAGAAATGTGGGTCAGGCTAAATTCATTGAGTTCTGCCACAAATTATTTACTGTCTATGCAACAATCAAGTTCAAATCACGTGGTTTTATATAAAGAAAACACGTCAGATTTGTATGCGTCAGTCGGCGATAGTGGCGCAATTGATACTGACTGGAATTTTCCTGATACTAATTGGCACCACATTGCCTTGGATTGGTATAGCGGAAATCTTGAAGTTTTTGTGGATGGCGTAAGTATAAAAACTGGCACTTATTCAACTTTAGATGTTGACTCTTTCACCACTTTTAGACTTGGCTCTGATTCTAGCGGAATCAATTCATTAGATGGCGATATTGACAGTTTTGCGATTTATGATTCGCCATTTACCGTCTCTGACGCTTTGAGTCATTATAATTCTGCCTATGCAGATATATTTGTAGCTAATAATATTGGTGATGGCTATGTTTTAACGACTTTAAGTGATTTAAATAGTTTGCCAGAGACATTAAATGGCAAATCTGATAAAACTGATCCAGTTTATTTCAATACTAGTAACAGGATGCTGGCCTTAAGCTTTTCCGAGGGTGGTGGCAATCAAACTCAGGATCAGGCCAATGGTAGTCAGGGTGCTATGTATGGAACTAGTTGGATTAAGCAGGGCTATCATGGTTTCGGCATGCAATTTGACGGTACAAATGATTATCTTGATTTTTCAGATAACTCCAGCTATAACCCGGGCACTGATGATTTTAGCGTGGAGTTATTTATTAAATGTAATGCAGATACCACACAAACCGATAAAAGGATAATTTCTAGAAGAGACGGCGACACTGGTCTCGAGTTATTTTTTAATAGCAATAATGCCCCAACCTATTTCTTGGGCGATGGTTCAAACACAGTAGTAGGATCATTCTCTGGCTTAAATATTTGCAACGGCGATTGGATTCATGTTTTAATGTCTTTTGATCGTGACGGAAATGCCACTGTTTATAATAATGGCTATCCTATAAATACTACAAGTATTTCCAGCGTTAGCGGGGATATTTCCAATTCCAGCGATTTATTTATCGGCAGTGACGGCACTACTAATTTTTATAACGGTTTGTTAGACAGCGTGGTTATCTATCGAGGATTGCTTCTAAATAGTTATGATGCCTATGCCAGAATATTTAACGGACCCGAATCGTTTATTTTAAGTAGTAGATCGGTTGCTAACAATTCAACCAATTTTGCCTCAATTAATTTATCTAATAATGGTTCAGCCGGCATATTTGCCAATTGGGGACAAAATAATCCTGATAATTATCCGCTAAGGATAGTAAATGATTCAAATTATGCGATAGGCGAAGATTCCGGGTATCATTTAATTTCATTTGGCAGTGATTTGAGTAATACATTCGGCAATTTGTCATGGGAAAATAATACTGGTCAATTTATTCTAGACAGGGGATTATGGCTAGATGATGAGTCCTATGTAAATATTTTTGAGGGCAGGACAAGAATCGGGGGCAGTGGCTCGCCAAGTGAAGCTCTGGATGTTACGGGAAATATTCAATCCTCTGGTTGGATAACAGGAGAACTTCGCGCTATTGGTACTGCCCCGAGTACAAGTGGTGATTCTTGCACAGCCGGTGATATCAGATATGCCAGCGGATTTATTTATATTTGTATTGATACTGACACATGGAAAAGGGCGGAATTAACTAGTTGGTAATATGCAGCATATTAAAGTACTGTTAAATAAGCGTTTGAGACAAACCGGTCTATCGAAAAATATTAATACTTCATTGGTAATAGAAGAATTTGAGGTTTTGATAGAACAAGCACTGGGTGAAAAAGTCTACGCCAGAATCAAACCTTTATATATTAAAAATAAAATTTTAACTGTGGCTTGCTTAAGTTCAGTTATGGCTCAAGAATTGAATATCAGAAAAAGACAATTAATTGCACAAATAAATAAAAAGTTTGGCAGTTTGGTATTAAAAGACATTAGATTTATTCTCTAGTTAATTCAATAGAAAAATTGCTAAACTAAGCTAAATTTTGGCATTTGTCAAAAAATTTTTTTTATGATAAAATTAAGCCATCTAATTTTAAATATATGTCATTAAGAAATTATATTTTATTAATGCTTTTTACTACCCTGGCTTGCTTGCTGTTGCTTTTGGCAGTTATTTATTTTTTTGAACCGATAAGTTTTTGGGCGGTGATTTTTTTCTATGCCAGTTTATTTTTAACCCTGCTTGGCGCTGCTTCCTTAATCGGATTATTTATCAGGCTAATATTTACCAAAGACACTTTGGTTTTTAAAAAAGTGACTACCTCTTTTAGACAAGCAATTTGGTTTTCTCTGCTAATTGTAATTTGCTTATATTTAAATCGGCTAGATTTATTTGCTTGGAAAAATATAGTATTATTAATAATTGCCTTAGCTCTGATTGAAATATTTTTTATGAGTTATAAATCAAAACATAGTATAAAAATATGAGACAATCAATTTTATTTACAAAAACCAGAAAGGAAATCGGCACAGACGAAGTTAGTTTAAATGCCTCCTTACTTATTAGAGGAGGTTTTATTGACAAGCTGAGTGCCGGCATTTATACTTATTTGCCACTGGGCCTAAAAGTTATTGATAAAATTAAAAACATTATCAGGGAAGAAATGAATGCTATGGGCGGGCAAGAGATTTTGATGCCAGCCTTAACACCGAAAGAAATTTGGGAAACAACCAATCGCTGGAACAATTTTGACGCACTCTTTAGATTGTCAAATATTGAAGGTAAAGAATATGCTTTGGGCGCAACTCATGAGGAAATAGTCACGCCCTTATTAAAAAAATATATTTTTTCCTATAAGGATTTGCCAAAATTTGTTTATCAGATTCAGACAAAATTTAGAAATGAGCCCCGGGCCAAGTCCGGCTTATTGCGCGGGCGCGAATTTTTAATGAAAGATTTATATTCCTTTCATGCTGATCAGAATGATTTGGATAAATATTATGAAAAAGCCATTCGGGCATATTTTAAAGTTTTTAAGCGTCTTGAATTGGATAAATTGACTTATTTAACTTTTGCTTCTGGCGGAGCTTTTTCTAAATATTCTCATGAGTTCCAGACTTTGGCTGCCAATGGCGAAGATACGATTTATATTTGTGAAAAATGTAAAATTGCTTATAACAAAGAAATTATCAATGAGATTTCTGAATGCCAAAATTGCAAATTAGACAAAGATAAATTTAAAGAAGCTAAGTCTATTGAAACAGGGAATATCTTCAAATTAGGCTCCAGATTCTCCAAGTCATTTGATTTTAAATTTAAAGATAAAGATGGCCAGGAACAGGATGTTATTATGGGTTGTTATGGCATGGGGCCAAGCAGAATCATGGGCACCTTAGCAGAGATTTTTAATGACGGGAAAGGACTGATTTGGCCCATTACTGTTACTCCATTTACTGTTCATTTTATCTTGATATCAAAGGATAATGCTCTTGCCAAAAAGGCCGATAAATTATATGATGATTTAACAAAAATGGGCCTTGAAGTTTTATATGATGACCGCGATGAAACAGCCGGTGTTAAACTTAATGACAGTGACTTGATTGGTATTCCTTTTAGGCTAATATTAAGCGAAAAAACACTTAAAGCAGACTCCGTAGAAATTAAAAGGAGAGATTCAGATAAAGTTGAATTAATTAAGATTGTCAAGATCGCAGATTATTTCAAATCAAGGATTTAAATTTTATTTAATATGATTTTTGACCGATTATTAGGAAGATTTTCCAAGGATGTTGGCATTGATTTAGGCACTGCTAATACTTTAGTTTATGTCAAAGATAGGGGAATCATTATAAATGAGCCATCAGTCGTGGCTATTAATCAAAAAACAGGACAAATTATTGCCGTGGGCAATGAAGCCAAAAAAATGATTGGCAAAACTCCGACGCACATTGTGGCGGTCAAGCCATTAAGTGATGGCGTGATTTCTGACTTTGAAGTAACGGAAAAAATGTTAAAATATTTTATTGATAAAGTGCATGAAGGCGGTTTTAGCTTGTTTGCCAGACCTAGGGTAGTAATTGGCATCCCCCTGGACATTACTGAAGTTGAAAAAAAGGCCGTTGAAGATGCTGCCTACTCAGCCGGCGCTCGCAAGGTATATTTAGTGGAAGAGCCTATGGCTGCTGCAATTGGTTGTCGTCTGCCCATACAAGAAGCAATCGGCAATATGATCGTTGATATTGGCGGCGGCACAAGTGAAATCGCGGTCATTTCTTTAAGTGGAGTGGTAACATGGAAATCAATAAAAATTGCCGGTGAAGAGATGAACAAAAATATTATTCAATATGCGCGAAGCAAATTCAATCTGCTTTTGGGTGAAAAAGTGGCTGAAGAAATCAAAATAAAAATAGGTTCAGCGACCGAACAGCAGCAGGTGCTGGAGGCTCAGATGCGCGGCCGAGATTTAGTAACTGGTTTACCTCGTGAAATTATTGTTAATGATGAACAAATCAGAGATGCCCTGTCAAAATCAATAAGAATTATCATTGACAATATTAAAGCTACGCTGGAAATAACCCCGCCGGAATTAGTGGCTGATATTTTTGAACGCGGTATTACCATCAGTGGCGGGGGAGCGCTTTTAAAAGGCTTGGATAAAGCGATTTCACGCGCCACCCAAATTCCAGTTTATATTGCCGATGATCCCCTTACTACAGTAGTTCGAGGAACCGGTTATTTATTAGATAATTTAGAATTACTAAAAACTATTTGTTGTCCGCCAACTTCTGAAGAATCATCATAAATATGATAGCTGAAAGAAAAAATCGCCAAATCAAATTTTATATTGCGGCAGTTGTTATACTGCTCGTTTTTTTACATTATCTGGGCGCCCTGGCAGTGATTGAAGATTATTGCTTGGAGGTGCTGGCCGGCGTACAAAATAATACTTATACTTTTTTTAACAAATTAAAATACTCTTTTGTAAATTATCAAGAAGCCCAAAATTTTAAAAAGGCCAACAGCGAGCAAAAAGAACAGATCAATCAATTGACCTATGAAATCAGCCAGCTTAAATCAATCGAAGGTGAAAATGAGAAATTAAGGCAGGCTCTGGATTTTAAAAAGGATAAAGACTTTGATTTGCTGATGGCCAAAGTGATTAGCCGCGATTTAAATCGGCCCAATACTTTAATCATTAATAAAGGAGAATTTGACGGTTTAAAAAATGGTTATCCGGTTATTGTAGATAACGGCATTATAGTCGGTAAAATTATCGACGTGCGAAAAAATACTGCAACCATTTTGCTTTTAACAGACCAGCTTAGTCAACTGGTTGTCAGCCTGATAAATAGCAATAAGGCAATCGGCGTTGCCAAGGGAGATTTTGGGCTAAGTATAAAGGTAGAATCAATACCTCAGGATTTGGAAATAAAAGAAAGTGATTTAATAATTACTTCTGGTTTAGAAAATGATATTCCCAGGGGCTTGATAATCGGCAAGGTCAATCGCATAATCAGTTATGAAAATGAGCTTTTTAAATCAGCCACTATTAGTCCTTTGACTGATTATGGCGAGATTAGCGTTTTGGGTGTGGTAATTCCTAAAAACCCTTAGCTATGCTTAAATATTTCTACTATTTTGTTATTTCTTTAGTCTTGGTGCTTTTAGTCCAAAGCTTATTTTCCAGTTTGGGAATTTTTAGCAATCTAAATCTGCTTTTGATTTTCATGATTTTTGTTTTGATTGTCTGGGGTTTTAATATTGCTTTTATCTATGCTTTGTTCATCGGGCTTTTTTTGAATATCTATTCTTATATGCCGTTAGGAACTTTCATAATAATTTATTTGATAATATTATTTGGCGCGAATTTTTTATATAAAAATGTTTTTATAAATTTTTCATTATTTACCAGCTTGATACTAATAATTTTAGCCACACTCTTATATCAAATTTTGTATGTAATTTTTAATTTTCTTTTCTATTTAATCGGCTTGGTTGCTATTTATACACCCCTGGATAAGATATTTCTATCAAATTTAATCTGGCAACTTGCTTTAAATTCAATTTTAATCGCTTTAATATTTATTTTTGGCCAGGTGACCAGCAAGAAATTAAATTTAGCTTTTTTAATTAAACGATAATTCATGGGTAGCTTTATAACACGATCATATAAAAATGCCAAAGAGATTGATACGGATTTTTTTTATGGCAATGGCTCAATCGATAATAATACTCCCAAAACCGGAGAGGTGGGTTTTTTGGGAAAATATTTATCAGACAAGAAGTTAAATATAGTATTATTGCTTATTTTTTTGGGATTATTTTCTTTACTGGCCAGATCGGTTCATTTGCAGATTATAAAAGGAGCTTATTATAGCTCTTTGGCAGAAAGTAACAGAAGCAGGGAAAAAGCGATTATTGCTTCGCGCGGTTTGATTTATGACAGTCAGAATAAGCCGTTAATTAAAAATAATCCGATTTTTGACGCTCTTATTTTACCCAAAGATTTATCTTTAATGGCGGCCAAGCGACAGGCTCAGATAAACTTTATTGCCCAAACACTTAATATTAAGCCAGAGGATATTACTGCGATTTTAAATAAATATCCCAGGAATTTTAAATACAGTATACCAATTAAAGAAAATATTGATTATCAGGAAGCGCTTATATTAAAGATTAAAGCTAGTAGTACAACTGGTCTATATATTGAAGCGCACAATCAAAGACAGTATTTATTTTCATCTGAATTTTCGCATTTGATTGGTTACGAAGGCAAGCTGAATGAACAGGAATTTAATGATAAAAAAAACGAAGATTATCTGTTTAGCGATTATATCGGCAAAACAGGGCTGGAATTAAGTTATGAAAATGAATTAAGAGGCATATATGGCAAAGATGTTGTTGAAGTAGACGCCACAGGTTCAGAAAAAAGTGTCATTTACCACAAAGATGCAGCTAACGGCAAAAATTTGGTTTTGACTATTGATGAACGGGTCCAAAAAAAAGCCAGAGATATCATGAGCCAGTATTTAAAAGTTTTTAATAAAAAACGAGGGAGTTTGGTAGCTCTAAATCCTCAGACCGGTGAAATTTTGGCCATGGTCAGCTTGCCTGATTATGATCCTAATCTTTTTGCCAATGGCATTTCCACGGAAGATTATAAAAAATTGTCTGAAGACGTCAATCAGCCCATGTTTGATCGTGCCATAAGAGGTGAATATCCCTCAGGTTCAACCATTAAGCCTGTTATAGCGGCAGCTGCATTGCAGGAAGGCATCATTACTGACAAGACAACCGTTTTAAGTACAGGCGGTATTTGGGTAGATAAAATTTGGTTTTTCCCAGATTGGTCAGCCAGCGGTCATGGCCTAACTAATGTTTATAAAGCCATTGCCTGGTCAGTGAATACATTTTTTTATATGGTCGGTGGCGGCTATGAAGATTTTGCGGGCTTAGGCATAGATAATCTGGAAAAATATTTCAAAATTTTTGGGTTGGGAGAAATAACTGGTATTGATTTAAACGGCGAAGCAAAAGGCTTAGTACCAGATCCTGTCTGGAAGAAACAAGCTAAAAATGAAGATTGGTATATTGGCGATACCTACCATGTTTCCATAGGACAGGGCGACCTTTTGACAACACCTTTGCAAATTGCTAATTATACAACGGCTTTTGTTAACGGTGGTAAATTATATAAGCCCCATTTAGTTAAAGAGATTTTATCCAATGATGGTAACAAAGAGGATATTAAACCGACAATTTTGCGAGAAAATTTTATTGACCAGCATAATTTGGACATAGTCAAAAAAGCCATGAGACAGACAGTCACTGACGGCAGCGCTGCCAAATTAAACAGCCTAAATGTTGCCGCGGCAGGCAAAACAGGTACGGCCCAGTGGAATACTGAAAAACAGCCTCAGGCTTGGTTTACTGGTTTTGCGCCTTATGATAATCCGGAAATAGTCATAACGGTTTTAGTTGAGGAGGGCGGAGAGGGAAGCAGTGTTTGCGTACCCATAACCTATGATTTTTTGAATTGGTATTTTAATACCTATAAGAAGCTTTGAGCCTTGAGCTCTGAGCTTTAAGCTCCAAGCTCCAAGCCGTTTCATGTGGATAATTAATTGACTAAATGCCTTGGTTTTGATATTTTATATAGATAAAAATTAATACTAATACAATGAGTGACGAAAAATATTTTACCCCAGAGGGCTTGGCAAAGATAAAAAAAGAGCTGGAATTTTATAAAAAAGTTCGTCGTAAAGAAATAACCGAAAGAATTGAAGAAGCATTAAAACTTGGAGATTTGTCTGAAAATGCTGAATATCAAGAGGCTAAAGATGAGCAGGGTTTGAATGAAGCTAAAATCAGAGAATTAGAAGAGGTCTTAACAAATGCCGTGCTTATTTCCGGGGAAAAGGGCAAAAAAAAGTGTATTGAAGTTGGCTGTACTCTAAGAGTCAAATATGATGGTCAGGAAAGAGATTTCACAATAGTTGGTCCCAGTGAAGCCAATCCGGCTAAGGGCTTTATTTCCAATGAATCTCCGGCCGGGGAAGCTTTTTTGGGTAAAAAAATAGGGGATAAAGTCAATATTGAGGTACCCGCTGGCATAATTGAATATAAAATACTGGATATCAAATAGAAAAATTTTAATAAAAAAAGACAAACCGTCCTCAAGTCATTCAGAGCGAAGCGTGGAATCCTTAAAGTTATGGATTCTTCGTTCTACTCTGAATGACGGTTTGTCTTTTTTGTTTGGGCGAAAACGCTTACTCTTGTCACCCTGAGGCTCTCGAAGGGTGA
>CAIXNZ010000128.1 GCA_903920975.1 Candidatus Falkowiibacteriota bacterium
ATATAATAAAATAAATAAAATCAGCTAATTGTGCTAAACATTGTCAATTTATTTTTAACTTGTTAAGCTTAATAAAGCAACGAGTTTATTAAAAAGATTAAAAAATATGAAGATTTTAATTATTGAGGATGAAAATGACATTGCCAGTTTTGTGAAAAAGGGCCTGCAAGCCGAGCATTTTACAGTTGATGTAGCGGCCAATGGCAAAGATGGCATTTATTTGGGTTTAACAAATGATTATGATTTGGTGGTTTTGGATATGCGTTTGCCTGATATTTATGGCCTGGAAGTTTTTAAAAAAATAAGAGAAGGCAAGCCAAAGCTGCCAATTATGATTTTGACAGTGGAGAGCGAGGTGAAAAAGAAAGTTGAAGCTTTTGATTTGGGCGTCAATGACTATTTAACCAAGCCCTTTGCCATAGAAGAGCTTATTGTCAGAATCAGAGCGCTTTTAAATAGGAATAATTTAGACGGCAGCCTGACCATACTTAAAATTGGCGACTTGGAAATGGATTTAAAAACCCATGAGGTGAAAAGAGGGGATAAAAAAATTGATTTGAGGCATCGGGAATTTGATCTTTTGGAATATTTAATTAGAAATCCCAATATTGTTATGACGCGCAGTATGATTCTGGAACATGTCTGGGATATGAATGTTGATCCATTCACTAATACCGTGGACGTGCATATACGGTATTTGAGAAAAAAAATTGATGATGATTTTAAGAAAAAGTTAATAAAAACTATTCACGGCAGCGGCTATAAGATTTCAACAGATTAATTTAATCTTTTCTTAATCTTTTGCTTAATCAGGTTTAATTTTTAACTTATAATAGTTTAATCATAAATAAATTATCCTTTAATTAGGGGATAATTTTATTTTTAATATTTATTATGGGGGGGGATAAATTTAATCCAAATGATTTTACTTATCAGACTAGAATCAATATTGGTTTTAATAATATAAAAGGCAAGTGGTCATCTGCTCAAGCTGAATTTTCTGATAATAGCCTGAGAATTTGCGGGCATCCTGTTATGGAGCGCTGGGAAGACAACTATATGAAGACGCTGGCTGACATTGCCACTTTTAATGGAGGGGTTATCCTGGAAGTTGGTTTTGGCCTGGGCATATCAGCTACATATATTCAAAAAAATAAGATAGTCAGGCATATCATAATTGAAGCAAACTGTGATGTTTTTCAAAAAGCCAAATGTTTTGCCCAAAACGCCAGATATCCTGTGCAGTTAATTTTTAGCTTTTGGGAAGACTGCATAAGTAAAATGGATGATGAAATTTTAGACGGAATTTTATTTGATACTTATCCGCTTCAGGCAAATGAAATTCATAAAAATCATTTTAATTTTTTTAATGAGGCTTACAGATTATTAAAAAATGGCGGAGTCTTTACTTATTATTCAGATGAAATAAATGATTTTAGCCAAGAACATTTAAAATTTTTGGCTGAGGCGGGATTTAAAAAAATTAGCAGCAGGGTCTGCGAAGTTAAGCCACCCGCTGATTGTCAATATTGGCAAAATAACACCATTTTAGCTCCAATAATTATCAAATAAATATATGAGTCAGGCTAGAAAATTGACCCCAAAGATCAGAAATTATGGCTTACACCTTACTTTGGACGGATATGGGGCTAACTCAGACAAGCTTAATGATATTGCTTTGTTATTTGAGACTTTAAACACACTGCCAGCCAAGATAGGCATGAACAAAATTGGCTTTCCGCAAATTGCTCAGTTTAAAGATAAAGAAATTTTTGGCATCTCCGGCATTATGATGATTGTGGAATCTCATATTAGTATTCACACCTATCCCAAAAAAAAATTTATCAGCGCCGATGTTTATTCCTGCAAAAATTTTAATTATCAAGTAGTAGTTAAACATTTAAAAAAAATTTATCGAATAAAAAAGTTAGAAATAAATGTTATTGACAGGGGCAAAAATTTTCCTGTCAATAATTTTTCCATATAGGTTGTCCTTTGAAAGGGGGAGAAAAATATCTGTTTGTAACGCAAAAAAGTCCGTTTCAGCAAAAATAGAAACGGCTAAGGGAGGAAAAAATGGGAGACCAAAATCAAGTGGGGGGAAATGGAAAAAAAATAATAATGGCTGAAGGCGATTTGCGCATTGAAACAGCCTGCCAGATTTTAGACCAAAAATTTCAGGAGGAGTTGTGGTCGCTTCTGGAAAAGGCCAAGACCTTTACTGACTTGCTTTCTCCATGGAGACAGAATTTAAACCATGATGAATTCATTGAAAGAGTTAGACACCAAGACACGCTGTTATTTTTAATGTACGAGGGTGATCAGCTTATTGGTTTTACTTTTAATACTAATAATTTGGAATTAGCCCCCTGGCTAAATCTGAAATTTTTTAAGCACAATTGCCCTCGTTTGTTTGAGCAAAGGTTGATTTGGTGCAATATCGGCATGACTATTCGTTTGGACAAACAAAAAGGTGGTTATTTGAAGAAACTGCTTACCGAAACGTATCATTTTGGGACTTCCGAGGGAAGAATCATGATAGTTGATCATTCCTGGAGAATGCTGGGCTTACGGAATTTGGCCAAACTTATGGTCAAATTCGGTAGTCTGCGGAAAAACAGAAATTTTCAGTTTAGAATTTACGAAATGCAAATATTCACTGTTTTTTGGGTTCTTGATGAAATAAATACTAAAGATGATCTGGACGGTCTATTAGTAGAGAAGCCTTTGTTTGAAACATAAAAAGGCTTGTTCATGAAATAATAAAGGTAACGTAACGTTACCTTTTTTAAAAGTAAATTTGTAATATATGAGATATTATTCTAAGATGGTTGTATAATAAAAATAGATTAATTTATAGATTGAAATTATCAAATTTATGTATATTTTTACTGTAACTGGTTTTATCATTTCCTTCCTTAATTTATGCCTTTGCATCTTCATATTAAAAAGGAAATGGCACGATTTTTTGGGCAGATATTTGGGTCTGTGTATATTATTTGCTTCTTTTTGGTTAGGAGCGAACGCTTTGGCCGATATTTCCCGATCAGCAGTAGATGTTGTTTTGTGCAGCGATATTGCCGTTATTACTGGATTATTTAGCATAAGTTTTTACCTTTGCTTTATTGAAAGGTATATTGATAATAAACAAATTTCTAAAATCAAATTATTATTTTTTTTCGTCCCCTGTCTAATTATCGCATTATTGTATTTTACTAAACTAGGTAGCAGCGAGGTATATTTCTTTTCCGATAAACCAGCCCAAATAACACCGCCGAATTTATATTACCTGGCTCTAATGTTTGTATTATTTTGGCTAATTTATGGGAGTGTTAAGCTATCAAAAAAATTTAAGGTTGCAGATTCTTTGGGTAAAATCCAAATCAAACTCATGGCGGCTGGGTTTATACTAACTATTATAGGGGGAATTACTTTTGATTTAATCATGCCGATGCTGGGGGAATTAAGATTTTATAATTTTGGTCCACAATTTTCGGTATTTTTAATAGGTTTTACATCATATGCCATTTTAAGGCATCGCTTATTGGATTTTCGAATAGTCATCCAAAAAAGTTTGTTGTATTCTGCGACCTTTGCCGTATTTTTTTGTTTTTATTTATTTTTCTTCTATGTTTTAGGTAAAGTTTTAAATTTAATATTTTTAACGCCAGAAGTCAGCTCAATTGTTTCTGCTGGCTTGGTGATTATCTTTTACTCGCGTTTACGGTTATTCTTTTTAAAAATAACTGATAAATTTTTGTACCGCTATCCATATAATCCCCCATCAGGTTTTAAAAGAAATAAGCGAAAAATGCAGTTCCAAGATAGATTATGATGATTATTTCCAATACTTGATAGATATTATTGAAAGCACGATTAAAATAAATAAAATTTTATTTATTTTGCTAGATGGCAAACAGATAGTGCGTATACAAAACCACAATTTTAGCCGAAGATTGATCGCGTCTTTGAGGAAACAAAATGATATCCCTGATGATTTATATGATTATTTTACTAAATATAGGCACAAAGCACTTTTTGACGGCGAATACCTAATTCTGGGCACAATATTAGATAATAACCAATATTATTCAGATAGTATCAGAAGCTTCGTAAAATTCGGCGTCAGTTTATTTTTACCGATTTACAATAAACATAAATTAGCGGGTTTCATTTTTCTGGGGCCGAAGCTTTCGGGCGAGGCTTATTACCCGCAAGATCTGCGGCTTTTTGACGAGCTGATTGACAACATCAGCTTATCTTTTGAAAATATTAATTTATATCAGGAAATTAAAAAGCATACCATGTCCCTGGAAACAAAAATTCAGCAAAGAACAAAGGAATTGTGCGAACAAAATGAAAATCAAACTCGTCTAATGGCTGATATTTCCCATGAATTACAGACTCCGCTGGCGATTTTGAAGGGTAATTTAAGCCTAATTAATCAGAAAAAATTAAAACACAAAGATAAAGAAAAGGGTTTTTTGCGCATGGATCGTTCGGTTGACCGCCTATCCAATATCATCAAGGATTTAATTTTTTTGTCAAAAGTTGATGCTGGTATTATAAATTTAGAAAAAAATTATTTTGATTTAGGCCAATTGGTAAGAGATGTTTATAATGATACCTTGATCTTGGCAGAAGATAAAAATATTAATTTTAAGGTAAAAATTCAAAAAGGCATCAATTTCTATGGCGACCAAGAGAAAATACGAAGTTTGTTATTTAATTTAATTAGTAATGCCCTGAAATATACAACATCCGATAGGCATATTTACCTGAGTGTGGAGACGAATGAACAGAATATCTATATAATAGTTAAAGATGAGGGCATTGGTATTTTGGCTAATGATATACCCAATATTTTCTCCCGATTTTACAGGATATATAATAATAATGTTGAAAAGGGTTCTGGTCTGGGTCTGGCAATCAGCAAATGGATTGTAGAAGCGCATCAAGGTAAAATTGAAGTTGAAAGCAAATTGGGCGAAGGCAGTATTTTTAAAGTAATTTTGCCTTTTAAAGATAGATAAAAATGAAATATAAAATACTATTTATTATTTTTGCGTTTTTATTTTTAACCTCTGCTATTATTTGGCAGATGTTTTATTATATACCGCAAAAAAATATTGCGATAAAATCAGAAGGTCAGCAAAAACAAACAATAGAATTAGGAGATCGAGTTTTTGCGCCCATTCTAGTTTTTCACCATATAAAAACTCCATCCAGATTCTTGGGCAAACTGGCAAACAATTTTTTCATTGACACTGAAAGTTTCGAAAAAATTATTCAGGTTTTATTAAAAAATAGTTATCAACCGGTTTTTGTCAGTGAAATGGCAACATATTTGAAGAGCGGAGAAAAATTGCCTGACAATTTAATTGCCATTACTTTTGATGACGGAAGTGAGGATTTTTACACTAATGCCTATCCGATTTTGGCAAAATATAATGTTAAATCATCTGTTTATCCGATCGTTGGCGCGCATACTGATAATTTTTTAACAGCAGAACAAATAGTTGAACTAGATAAAGGAGGATTAGTGGAATTTGGTTCTCATACATGGTCGCATCAATATATTACGCGTTTAAAAAAAGAAGACCAATATCGCGAATTGAAGAGCGGCAAGGATTATTTGGAGAAATTGCTTAATAAAAAAATCGAAACCCTTTGTTATCCTTTTGGGCTTTATGACAAGGAGCTGGAGCAAATGGCCCTGGACATGGGTTATAAAATTGGTTTGAAATATAATTATAGTTTTTGGCAAGATCAGAATAATTTAATGGAAATGAGTAGGTTGGGTATAATGCCAAATGTTGATGTAATAAAACTTTTAGATAAAATGAGAAAAGAATAAAAAAACCACTCTGTCATTCCGAATGTAATGAGGAATCTATGACTTTAGAAAGTAATAGATCCTTCGCTACGCTCTGGATGACAGAGTGGTTTTTATTTTTTATATTATATTAAAAGAAATTACAGACGCATACTTTTTGGCCACAGACATGGCATTTTTGTGGCATCAGTTGATAAAAATCTGTAGCAAAATCCATTTCAATGGAATTGGCCACGCCCATAATACAAGAAAAAAAGTCTGCCGCCTCAATTTCCAATTGTGTAAAATATTTTTTCTTGTGTGTGCCTTCGAAAAGATGAAGTGCCTCGCTTAGTTCGCCCAATTCTTCGGCTAAATGAACGCCCGCATGTTCCAGCGTGCGTTTTTCAGGCGGATATATTTTTTTAAACATGGCTTGAAATTCAGCCATTGTCTTGGGCTGGTTTTTATCCTCGCTTTTTATTTTTTCAAATTTTTTATCCTTCCAAGTCTCACAGGCGCAAGGCATATGTTTGCAATAGGAACACATGTTGGGAAAACGCTGCCATAGTTCTTTTTCCAAATCAATATGTAGCCGGTTCATTAAGGCAAAAAACCAGGCAGTCGCCACAATCAGATTGAATTTTATTCCAGCGGTTGAATAGATATGAGAAAACGATTCTGACGCATTTTCGGGTTTTTCATTAGGCAAGGGTATATTCGAATCACCAATTTTACCCTTGCGAATGCCCTTAAGAGCCCACATTGTGAACCTTTCCATATTACTCAAAAGATCCCAATTGCTATATAAACGATCATCAGCAATACCAAAAATATCCCAGACCATCTGTTGGAATTTAGCGATTGATTCGTTAGGGAAAGACATATTTATTTAATCCAGAATTAAGTATTAAGCTTAATAAGCTAATAAGCTTTTATATTATAAGATTATAGTTTTTTTAGAAAATTGGCAAATTACTGCTATAATTAAACTATGCTTGAATTTATCAGAAAAAACAAAATACATTTGATTGTTTTAGCCAGCTTAATCGCCTTGAATTTTATTTTTTTTGCCATCAATATAAATAATTTTTTTGTTTCCGATGATTTTGATTGGGTAAATATTACGAAAAATACTCACAGTTTGGTTGATTATTTTACCGGCAATTATTACGGAGATAGGGGAGTGGGCGGAGCGTATCGTCCGATGGTTAATTTGATCTTCTGGATAAATTATCAGATTGGCGAATTAAATCCACTGCCATATCATTTGACTAATTTGCTTTTTCATATTGGCGTTTGTTTTTTAATTTATTTATTATGCCTACTTTTATTCGAAGACTCAGGGGCTAAGCAAAAAATTGCCATTTTGGCAGCTTTTATTTTCAGTATCTTGCCTAATCATAGCGAAGCAGTAATTTGGATTGCCGCTGTGGGTGATCCGGTCTGTTCATTTTTTTATTTGCTGGCTTTTTATTCGTATTTACTTTTTAG